>CAMZKE010000081.1 GCA_947311115.1 uncultured Bacteroidales bacterium
CATATAACAATGAAGAAACTATTATTAAGTATAACATTTATAGTGTTTACACTTATAAGTTATGCACAACCAAGCGATGCAACAGTAATTAAACAAATTAGAAAAAATTTTCGGATAGGGAAAATTAAACTCGAAAATTCTTTTAACAATAAAAGACAAGAGGGGTTAGTTTGGCATTATTACTACTGGAAACGTTTTTCAGTATCAGAAAAAGACGCACAGGGAATAACTACAGTAATACATAGTGGTGTATCTTATGAAAAACATAACGGTTCGTATACATTTGATAATTATGCCGTTATTACAACTGAGCTTCTTGGTATGAAAGATCCAAATAAAGACGAGTTAGTAAAATATTTTAATGCTAATTTATCGGAATACTTAGGTGGAGCATATAATGATATTGTTGGCGAAATGCCTAAAATATCGATTCCTGCCAATACCAAATTTAATTGGGCAAGCCCCGACCAAGTTACATTTACATCTAAAGCAATTTATAGCCGAAAAATTTCTGATATACAAGTAGAAAAGGCTGAACATTATTACGAAACCATGATTTTTAAAGGTAAAAATGGTAAATGGAACAGAATTTTGGCCGACGAGATAGAAGGCAAAAAGAAAGTTATTGGCAAAAAGGCTTACAATTCAAGTATGAAAACTTTGCAAGAAATAGATGATGAGAAATCAGCTTCTGCTGCTATTTCTAGTTTACCTTATGTATTAGACCCTCCTGTTTTTAAATCGGATAAGCAATTGTTTTATTATATACATGAAAAATTAATGGCGTTTGCACCACAAGAGGCTAAAGCTCATTTATACAAGGTGTTGGCAAAGAGTAGTTTTGAATCCGGCTCTATACTAAAAGGATATGTTCAAATGTGGGTAGATAAAATCATAAATAATTTAAAACCTTATCAATATACTTACTGTCAATATCCAAAAGTAAAAGACGAACAAGAAGGAGCTATTTCTTTTTACGATAAAGAAATGAGTAAATATGTAAGGTACAGAGGAGTAGAAGAAAACGGCACATGGAAACTACAAGAAATAAGTTATTATGTACCAAGTCAAGATTTAATAAATAGACTGGCCGGAAAAGTGGGTAATTGTGATAAAAAACCTGATTTAACAGTAAAAGAAAAAGTATCATACAAAATTGGAGATATTGTAAACATACATTACTCAAACGGCGATTTTGCAGCAGAAATTAAAAAACGTGATACTAATTTTGATAATCGTTACTATATTACATTTTTAGCTGACGGAAAAAGTCAATGGATGAACGACGATCAGTTTTCGCCAAGTTCTGTAAAGAAAGAAACACACAAAATGGGAACTGTTCAGCATAAAAAAGAAGCAAAACAAGCCACATTTAAAATTGGTGACCATGTAGGCGTTAAAACTCGTTCCGGAGTAATGAACGGAAAAATTATTAAAAGTACAGGAAGTAAATTACTTATAAAATGGGATAAAGCAGGATACCAAGATATGTGGACATCACCAACTAACTTAATTAAATTATAAAATTATGAAACAGATAATCTTAATTATAATAATTACAATTTTAAGCATTGGTTTAAACTCATGCACTGATACAGATTCGTTAATTGATGGGAAATATAATGCACTAAAGTTAAAGCATCTAAAACTTTCTTTGGAGCAAAACCCTAATGATAAAATTTTGCAAGACTCAGTAAAATTATATGAAATGTATGTTAAAATTAATAGAGAAAATTATGCATCGTATGGTATGGGTAGTAACGACGATTTTAATAGAGAAATTGATAGGTATTTAAAAACGTGTAAATAAAAAAACTGTTGTCAATCGGATAATTATTAATTATATAAATATATAAAAATGAAAAAGTCAATTATTTTAGGAGCAACCGCATTGTTTTTAACATTCGGAGCAGTTTCTTGTGGTAATGGAGATGCTGATTTAATAGAGGGAGCAAAAATTAATGCTTGTAAATTAAAACATGCTAAAGAAGATTTAGCAGCACATCCTGATAATGCAATGTTTAAAGCTGATGTTGAAGAGCTGGAAGAACTTGTAAAAACAGGTAGAAGCATGGTTGCTAATGTAGCAGAATTTGATGATGCTGTAGAAGAGCATTTAAAAACTTGTGAATAAAACAAATTTCTTTACCGCAAACGAAAAAAGTATTTTTGGTAGTACTATTTATATAGGACTATAATAAGTCAAAACAGGATTATAATTTTGTAATCCTGTTATTTAATGTCTCATGATAGCTTCTGCCTATTGGTAATTGATGTTTCTCAATAAACAGATATCCATCTTTAATTTTATCAATAAAATTTATATTTACTATGTACGACCTATGTATTCTAACAAAATTTGTTTTGGGTAATTTATTATCAACTTTTTTTAATGTTGATGATATTAAATAATTTTTGTTTACAGTAAATATTCTTGAATAATTATCGTCAGCTTGAATAAATAAAATATCATCGACCTTAACTTTTACAAGAGCACCTGCATCTTTAACAAAAAACTCGCTTGTAGGTTCGTCAATTTCAGTATCAATTTTGCTTGAAGAGTAAAGTGCAATTTCAATATTCGATTGCAAATCTTTTTCGTTAAAAGGCTTTAAAACAAAACCGGCAGGGTTGGTCCTTTTAACTCTATTTATTGTTAATTTATCGGCATTAGAGGTTAAATACACAAAGGGGATTTTATGTTGTTCGTTTATATCTTGTGCAAGCATAACGCCATCAATATCGCCTTCTAAGTTAATATCTAACAAAACCAAATCGGGTTTATCTTCAGTTATACTTTTTAAAGCATCTTCTGCGTTATCCTCAATACTCGTTATTTCGTAGCCTAAATCTTCAAGTGTCATTTCTATATCTGATGCTATTATAGGCTCGTCCTCTACTATTAATATTTTCGATTTTGTTTTTCCCATTATTATGTTTTAGCAATTTTAAACTTACGAATTATCATTGTTATTTCCAAACCGTCAGCATTTTTGAAGCTAATTTCTGCTTTTAATTTCTTACTTAACGATTGTATTAGTTTCATACCATAAGATTTAGATTTTTTAATATCAAAATCATCAGGAATACCTTTGCCATTGTCTTTAATAAATAATAAAAGCTCATCATTATTTTGTTGCGAAAACTTAAAAACAAAATATCCTGATTCTTTATCAACACCATATTTAAAAGCATTACTAATAATTTCGTTTAATATTAAACCCAAAGGTATGGCTGTGTCAACATCAAGTAATAAGTTTTCAATATCAATATTTAAACTTACGGTTTTCTTATTTATTCCGTATGACAGAATTAAACTATCAATTAATTCGCTAAAATATGTACGTGTTTCAATACCTGTTATATTTTCTTCTTGATATAATTTTTGATGTATTAGCGACATCGACTTTATTCTATTCTGACTTTCGTTTACAATTTCTTTAGATTTTTCGTCGTTTAAAAATCTAGATTGCATATTTAACAGCGAAGATATTATTTGAAGGTTGTTTTTAACTCTATGATGTATCTCTCTTAATAGTACATCTTTTTCGCCCAAAGTTTTACTTAATTTATCTGATAATTTTTTCTTATTATAAAAGAAATAAACAGAAACTATTGCCAAAATAACAGCTAAAACACTAATCCAAATCCATAAATTTAATTGCTGCCGTTTTGCTTTAATTTCAGTAACTTGCTTGTCTGTTTTAATGTTTAGAAGTTCAATTCTTTTATTCTTTTTGTCTGTTTCGTATTTTGTATTTAACTCGTTTAATAGTTTCTTATTATTTAAAGTAAATACAGAATCTTTTATAGTAGTATATTTATGAAAATATTTCAATGCGTTCTTAAAGTCTCCTTTAGCTTTATACAAATCTGATAAAAGTTTATTTATATCAAGCTTAATAGAATGTAACTGAGATTTCTCTGATATTTCAATACATTTTTTTATATAAAACTCCGACTCATCATAATTATTTTTTAACAAATAAACCCTACTTAAATAAAAGTAATTATAGGCTAAATCGATAGGCGTATTTATAGCCTCACTAATTTCTGTAGATTCTAAAAATAAATTTATAGCAATGTCATATTCCTTTTTTTGCTGCTTAATTGTACCTAAATTGCTATTTACAATAGAGTAACGCTTTTTATTTCCTGTTTTTTTGAATATGGTTTTCGATTTGGTAAAAAATGCTTCGGCTTTATCGTATTCTTTTTTTTGTTTGTGTACAATTCCAATATTATTTAAAATATTTGCTTTGCCATCTAAATCGTTTAATTCCGATTTTATTGATAGAGCTTCATCATAAAGTTCCAACGCCTTATCAAACTGTTTCCAATCTTTGTAAAGTCCTGCTAAATTACTTAATGTAGTCGATTTTTGTAATTTGTTTTCAGATTTATCGCAGTATTTTATCGATTCGTATAATAAATTTACTGCTTTTTCATAATCGCCAATTTCACTATACACATTTGCTAAATTATTAAGTCCTTTTGCAATGCTATTATTATCATTACTCTCTTTTTTGTATTTCAACGATTTATTATAATACACAATAGAATTCTGATACTCATCAATACTAAAATATACGGTAGCAATATTATTATAAATAATTGCTATATCATCTGCATTACCTATCTTTTTCTGACAATCGGTAGCTTTTTTATAATAAAAAATAGACGAATCATAATAACTTGTATAATAGAAATAATCGCCAAAATTTATATATGCATTCGCTTTTTCTGTTAAATTGTTGTTTTTTTCTGAGCAAAACAATGCACTATCAGCATAATTTTTAGATAATTTAAACTCTGATTTCGATTTATATACATCTGAAAGTGTGTTATATATTTGCGATTTATCTTTTGCTAAAGTTAATGCAACTTTAAGGCTATCTGTATTTTGCCCTTTAGATGATAAAAAAATAATTAAAAAGATATATAATAAGTTTTTTCTCAAATGTTATTAGTTTTTTCTTTTTGCAATATAAACAATTTTCTTATTATACAAGTGGTAGTTATTTTTTTTAAAAAACCATCAAAAATTAATATATTTACAAACTTGCATATGATTTTTAATTTTTTTATATAAAAAATAAATAATGAATAAAATATTGATTGCTAATAGAGGAGAGATTGCATTAAGAATAATGCGTTCAGCAAAAGAAATGGGAATAAAAACTGTTGCTATTTATTCTGAAGCAGACAGAAATGCTGTTTTTGTAAAATATGCTGACGAAGCTGTTTTAATGGGACCTCCGCCATCTAACCAATCATATTTATTAGCCGATAAAATAATAAAAATTTGTAAAGAATTAAATGTTGATGCAGTTCATCCTGGTTACGGATTTTTATCGGAGAATGCAGATTTTGCACGAGCTTTACATAAAGCAGGGATAATTCTTATTGGTCCATCGCCTGAGGCAATGACAATAATGGGTGATAAACTCTCGGCAAAAGCAGCAGTAAAAAGTTATGGAATACCTATGGTTCCGGGTACCGATGAGGCTATTACCGATATTGAGGCAGCAAAAGAAATTTCACTTGAGATTGGGTATCCAATTTTAATTAAAGCATCAGCAGGCGGTGGAGGTAAAGGTATGCGTGTTGTTGAAAACCCTAAAGATTTTGTCGAGCAAATGAATCTTGCTGTTAGCGAAGCCACCTCATCGTTTGGAAATGGAGCTGTTTTTATTGAGCGTTATGTTGGTTCGCCTCGTCATATTGAAATACAAATTATTGCTGATAACCACGGTAATATTGTTCCTCTTTTTGAACGTGAATGCTCAATTCAACGTCGGCATCAAAAGGTTATTGAAGAAGCACCTTCATCAGTGTTAACACCTGAATTAAGAAAAGAAATGGGCGAAAAAGCTGTTGATGTTGCTCGTGCAGTTAAGTATTCAGGTGCAGGTACTGTTGAGTTTTTATTAGATGAAAATCTTGATTTCTTTTTTCTTGAAATGAATACTCGTTTACAAGTAGAACATCCTGTTACAGAAATGATTACTGGGTTAGATTTGGTAAAAGAACAAATAAAAGTGGCTAGTGGCGAGAAACTTAGCTTTACAAAAGATGATATAAAACTTAATGGCCATGCAATGGAAGTTAGGGTTTATGCTGAAGACCCAAAAAATAATTTCTTGCCGGATATTGGAACTCTAAAGGTTTATGAACCACCTCGTGGTATTGGTGTACGTGTTGATGATGGTTTTGAAGAGGGTATGGAAATTCCTATTTATTATGACCCAATGATTGCAAAACTTATTACTTATGGTAAGGATAGAAACGAGGCTATTGAGCGTATGATTCGTGCCATTGACGATTATAAAATTGTGGGTATTGAAACAACTTTACCGTTTTGTAAATTTGTAATGCAGCACGAAGCGTTTACTTCGGGTAACTTCGATACTCATTTTGTGGCCAAATATTTTACTCCAGAGGTTTTACGTGGCGATAATTCTGATAAAGAAATTGCTGCAATGATGTCGGCTTTACTTATTGATGAAGCATCAAACAAAGTGAAGTTTAGTACATCAGAAAACATAAATACAGTTTCAGATTGGCGTAAAAATAGAATGTAACTTTATTAGAAACTCCTGAATGGAGTTTTATATATACTATTTACAAAGATTTAATTTATATTATGACATATATTTATTGTACAATAAAAAATGCAGAACGTAAAGCATTAAAATGGGACAAAGCAAAAAAAGAACTTGCCGAGAATAAAAAATCTAAAATAGAGGTTGTTTCTTGTAAAAAGAATAGAAAATAAAATATCGAGATATCAGTGCGAGCATTTTGTTTACCTGTTCGTCTATTTATAAACTAAGTGCTACAACAATAATCTAAGTCTCAAAAATAAAATAAAACAAAAAAGTTAGTCCAAACTCCGAGCTAACTTTTAAAAACAATGATAAATTATTAACTGAACTTTCGCACTTATAATTAATGTGCTTTATATTAGTGATTTAATATATTCAATATAGTATTTAATGTTATGGTAAGTCATTTATTCATAGCTTATTAAATCTTTACTGAGGTTTTGTGTTAGATTCCAAAATGCCAATAATTTGCATTATATGTCTTCAAGCCATACATGCTTTTACTTCTCCATTAGCAGAAAAGTAAACAAAAAGCCAATGTGACAATAAATTTGCTAAAAACTAAATAATTACACTAAATAACACAAATATTTATATAAAAATAGATGCAGATTTTAACTATTGTATATACTGATTATATTGGGTGCGAAAGTTCAGTTATTTAAAAATTAGTGTATAAAAAAAGTTAGCCTGAACAGACTAACTTTTACCTACCTATGAGAAAAACTACTTAATGCAGTTTTTTTACTTCCACAAATGTATATCTATTAATATTTCAAATCAAAAATATAATGTGTCAATTAATCAATTGATATATAAAGAGCAAATCAATTGATTAATTGATTCATTACAATATATTATTTAATAATAACTAACTTTTTAGAAATCACGTTATTATCTGATATAATTTTCACAATATAATTACCTAATTTTAAATTACTCACATCTAACGGATTTGTAAAATGATAAATGTTTTTAATCAATTTTCCATTTAAGTTATATATTTCAACACGAATAAATTCATCAATTCCTATAATATTTACAAAATTGGATGCTGGATTTGGATGTATCTGAATATTATCAATATTTTTTACTTGTGTAATTTCAGTTATTTCGCATGGAACATTTGTTCCGTTAACAGTTAGTGCATCGGTTCCGTTAGGGTCTAAAAAAGCAGCTAAACTACCAAAGCTCCAATGCTTACTAAACTTACCATAATAATCAGCACTAGATTGTGAAGTACAATATGATGAACCTCCGGTTAAAGTACCTACCACTAAACCATTGTTATTAAAAATTGGTGAACCTGAAGAGCCTCCTTCAGTAACACCCCAGCCATTACTATTGCTAGACCATACTACTCGCCAATGAGCAAGCGATGCTCCTGTTACTTGCCCATAATAGGTACTTGAAGCTAATGATGAGGTATATGTTGATATTTTCTTAATACTTCCTGCCGGATGATGAATTCCAGAACCCGATGGCGAGCTATTTGTGCTTCTGTCCCAACCATTATAATAGGGATTGTACCCTGAGGGCGGTGCAACATTTAATTCTAAAAGTTGCAAATCAGAACCTCCATCAATATCGCTCATTGCTTTTAATGTACATCCGGTTATTGAATTTGCACTTGGCTGATTAGTTGGGGTATTACAGGTCTGAGCCTCATAATTAAAATAAAATATCCATTGATTATGGTCACTTTCATTTGCAGTTCCTCCACAATGGTAAGCTGTTAAAAAATATGGAGTACAATCGTAACTAGTGTTATTTATTAATGAACCAGTACACCAAAATTGGCTACCACCTTCTTTTAATAAAATTCGGGCAACACCACGTTTTTCATCTTGCCAATCATCACCAACCGGCGAACAATTCACATTTACTTCGCAATCATCTGATGGTTCAGTCCAATTTGTAGTTTTATTAATGCTTGTAACTCCTCTATAAATATAGGCAATTTCACCAATATACAAGTCTAATTTATTACTTACATAAGGTGGTTTATTATATTCCAAAACAAGCCTTTCTCCATAAATAAGCTCAGTTGCAAATTCTTGTTTAAATGGATTATTATCAGATGTATATGCACCTAATAGCTGGTTTTTATCTTCTGAATAGATAAATAATTTACCCCCTCTAGGTATAGAAAATCTATCGTAGTAAAGACCAATTGCTTTTGCTCCATTAGATATTATTTCTAAACGCCAAATTCTTGTTCCATCAGCTAACTCTGTCCATGTACCTGAGTTATCTACTGATAACTCTGCTGTTACCGATAAGCCAATCCTTTGTTCTTGCCCATTTTTTTCTGAAAAATCATCTTGTCTGTCAATTTCTGATAAACTAGGTGCTTGTAAATGCACAATATCGATTTTATTACCAATATTTTGCGTAAAACTTTTAGGTATTCCACCTTGACTAATTTGTGCGTTAATATTATGTATTCCCACAAATAATAATGCATATATTAATACACTAAATTTAAATATTTTCATAAGTATATATTTTTTATTTACAATATTAGTCGTAATAAAATATAGAACCTTACATAATAAATAAAAAAAGATATAATATTTTAACCTAGATTACTATTATATACAAAAAGGTGTTTATTTAATAATACATTTGTGCTTTTACTTGGTTTGCAGCTATTTATTTTAAATTATTCATTACATTATTGTTTCCTCAAAAGTAAAAATTTGTTCTGATTAAACAATTAACACTCTATTTTATTAATTTTAATCAAAGAAAATATTAATTTTAACATCGAAAATAATTAAACTACCTCACATGATAAAATTTATAACTATTCTTGCTATATTTTTAGCATTAACATCTTACAGCCAAATTCACTTTCAAGCGGCTTACAGTACTGGAAACGATATGTTTTCATCAATTCAGCAAACAACCGACCAAAGCTATGTAATGGCAGGCTGGGAGTTAGGTTTTGGTAACAACCCCTCTGTTTTAGTAAAAATTGATACCACAGGTGTTGTTCAATGGCAAAAACGCTACTCAAATTCCGATGGGTTTTTAGTAAATATGTATATGATTAATAAAATGATTTCTACATCTGATGGTGGTTTTGTTTTTACAGGAAATGTGGCAGCAGTTCCTTTTTTGGGGAGTTCTTACAGCGATTTATTCATTACCAAAACTGATGCATCAGGAAATATTACTTGGTCTAATAGGTACGGCACTGATTCAACTGAAGCAGGAAACTTTATTATAGAAACTACTGATGGTGGTTTTCTTGCAGTTGGTTATACTGATGGTTTTGGTGCAAAGGACTCAACAAATATATATATTGTAAAAACTAATAGTGCCGGCTCGTTAACTTGGGATAAAGCTGTACAAATAAGTAATGACGACGACGACCAAGGCTTATCAGTAAAAGAAACAACCGATGGTTATATATTTGCAGGATACACATCGCAAGTACAAGACCCTGATACTACAACCGATATAGCATATTTTAAAACCGATTTTAATGGTAATATTCAATGGTTACACACTCAAGGTGATATTTCTGATGACGACCAAGCCGGAGCAATTGATGTACTTACAAATGGCGATATTGTTTTAGGTGGTTACACCGGAAATACGAGTGGACTTAATAGTTCTGATTTATTCTTATGGAAAATTAATAATTCAAACGGAAATGTTTCATCAACTTACAAATACGATTTGAATACCGTTGATGTTATATCAAAAATTAGTGCTACAACCGATGGCGGATTGGTACTTACAGGTTATAATGGTTTGTTAGGTTTTAAACCCTTTTTAATTAAATGTGATGCAACTTTAACCCCTGAAAATGCACATGAATACGATTCAGGAAGTTTAAGTATATATAATGATGTTGATGCTACAGCTGATGGTGGTTATGTGATTGGAACAATGGGTGGTGATAGTGATTTAGGCTATGTTTTAAGAATTACAAAAGCCGACCAAGATGGGTTTTCCGGTTGTTTTCAAGACTCATTATCAGTTCCTCGTTTAGAGTTTCCGGTAAGTATTGAAACTCCTTCTTATTCTGTTTTTTCAGGGGGAAATAGAAGTGGTTATACCCCTGATATTGAAACAGATTGGACTGTTGAAGATACAATTTATTGTAGTTATATCCCTTGTGATACACCAGACGTAGTAATTTCACCTGTAAATCCTACAATTTGTAGTGGCGATAATCAAGTATTAACAGCAAGTGGTTGCGATGCGGGTTCGTACACATGGAGTACTAACGAAACTGCTGATGCAATTACAGTTACACCAACATCGCAAACAACTTATACCGTTACAGGTTATGTAGGGGTTTGTCCAAGTAGAGAAGCAAGCGTAACAGTAAATGTAAACCCTGTTCCAACAGCGTTAATAAACAGTGTTGATAACGGAAATGAAACAATATGTGAAAATACATCAACAACACTTACTGCAAGTGGAGGTGGTACTTATTTGTGGGATAATGGTTTAGGAACTAATTCGAATCAAACGGTTTCGCCAACAACAACTACAACCTACAATGTTACAGTAACAAGTGGTGGTTGTACTGATGTAACAAGTTATACAGTTAACGTAAATACAGCACCAACAGCAACAGTTTCAGGTGGTAGTACAATTTGTGATGATGGAAGTACATCGAATATTACAATTGATTTTACAGGTTCTGCAAATTGGAGTTTTGAGTGGGCTTTAAATGGAAATAACCAAGGTACTATTTCTAACATTTCATCATCACCTTATATAATACCGGTTGATACAGCGGGAACTTACACACTTATAAGTGTGTCAGACAACTCAGGTTGTAACGGTACTGTTTCCGGTTCGGCTACTGTTATAGTAAATTCATTACCTACTGTTTCTATTTCAGGTAATACGTCAATTTGTGATGGTGAAACAACAATATTAACAGCAACAGGAGGAGGCGATTATTTATGGTCAACAGGCTCTACAAATGATACTACAATAGTATCTCCAACAGGAAATACTAATTATACCGTTACTGTAACAAATACTACAACAGGCTGTTCAAATACCGAAATAGCATCGGTTACTGTAAATTCATTACCAATAATATCAATAACAGGAAACACAACAATTTGTAAAGGAGACACAACTACTCTTTATGCATCAGGTGGAACATCATATATTTGGAGTACAAACGACACAAACGATTCTATAGTTGTTACACCATCTATAAGCACAACATATTATGTAACAGCAAGTAATGCAAATTGCTCAGATACGGCATCGCAGCAAATAATTGTAAACTCATTACCGGCGGTAACTATAACTGGAAATACTTCAATATGTAACGGAGACACAACAATTTTAGTAGCAACCGGTGGCGATTCTTATGAGTGGAGTACAAATTCCACAATAGATTCTATTATAGTAAGCCCATCTACTACAACTAATTATACTGTTACAGTAACAAGTTCTTCAACAACTTGTTCAAATACCGAAACTCAAGAGGTAGTAGTAACACAATTACCTGTAATTACATTTAGTGGCGATTCTATTATTTGCTTTGGCGATAACGCATCATTAACAGCAAATGGTGCCGATACATATTTGTGGAATACTGCAGAAACAACATCAAACATAAATGTTTCGCCTACAAACGATAGCATATATTATGTTATTGGAACATCATCGGGTTGTAATTCTGACACATCTTATATAAATGTGATGGTAAACAGCTTACCTACTGCCTATGCAGGTGAAGATACAACTATTTGTACAGGTTACTCTATAACACTTCATGGCACTGGTGGCGATTCTTATGAATGGTTGCCAAGTAGTAGTTTAAACGATGCAAATATTCAAAATCCTATTGCAACACCAACATCAACAACAAGTTATATATTAACCGTAACTGATGCTAATATGTGTTCAAATAGTGATACAATAACCGTTAATTTATTACCTGCACCAAATTATACAATTTCTACTAACGATTTATTGTGTAATGGCGATAATAATGCTTCAGCTTGGATTTCGTATATAAACGGTCAAGGACCTTTCTCTTATAATTGGGATAATAACTCAACCGATTCAATTATTACAAATTTATCGGGAGGTACATATTACTTAACAATTACCGATGGCATTGGTTGTAATTATTTTGACCATGCATTTGTTTATGAGCCATCGCAATTAACCGATACTTTAGAAACAAGCAATGTACTTTGTTATGGCGAAAATACAGGGAATATTATTGTTAATGCTAATGGAGGTACTACTCCATACATATACCAATGGAATACCGGAGCAACCGATTCAATATTAAATAATATTGAAGCAGGTACATATTCGGTAAGTATTATTGATGCAAACAATTGTAATATTGAAGAAAATAACATTGTAATAACACAACCAAACAGTACTTTATCAAGTTCATTATCAACTCAAAACAATATAAGTTGTTATGGTTTAGCCGATGGCAGTTTATCGGTTGAAACATCAGGTGGTACACCATCTTATACCTATTTGTGGTCGAATTCCGAAACAACTAATTCACTAAATAATATTTCGGCAGGTTATTATTATCTTACGGTTACTGATGCAAATAATTGTACAGAAATTGATACTTTTATTGTTACGCAACCTGATACTTTAATAGTTGAAACTTCGCTTATTATGGATGGTTATAAAGGTAATGCTTCAGCCATAACTACAGGAGGAACACCTGAATACTCTTATATTTGGAGTAATGGTGAAAATACTCAAAATATTACTAACTTGGTTGCAGGTAATTATGTAGTAACAGTTACCGACCAAAATGGATGTACAGCTAATTCTTTACTAACTGTTGATGTTGAATTATTAATTCCAACCGTAATAACACCAAATAATGATACAAAGAATGATTATTTTAATATAATTGGAATACAGGCGTTTAGCAATGTAGAAATACATGTTTTCAATCGTTGGGGCGATGAGGTTTATTATTTTGATGGAAGTGGAATTGAATATTCAGACAGCTCAGTTCAATGGGATGGAACAACTAAATCAGGGAAAATTTTACCTCTTGGGTCGTATGTTTATATAGTTTATCTAAACAATAAAGAACAAGAATACAACGGTACTGTTACTATTGTTAGATAGTAATTTTATTTTACAAAAAAAACGCATAGTAATTTTTACTATGCGTTTTTTTGTAAAATTATTTTCAACTTACTAACTTTTATTTAAAATTTGTAATAAAGCCTCTTGTTTAAATGGTTTCGATAAATAATCATCCATACCAATTGATACGCACTTTTCTTTTTCGCCTTTTAGTGCATTAGCGGTCATAGCTACTATTTTAGTTTTATCAAAGTTATTTTTTGCTTCAATTTTACGTATTTCTTGTGTTGCTTCATAACCATTCATATTTGGCATTTGAATATCCATAAAAATAATATCATATTTATTTTTATTAAATAAGTCAATAGCTTCTAGTCCATCGTTTGCAAAATCAACAGTATGACCATATTTTATAATTGTATGTGCAGCTACTTTCTGATTTATTTTATTATCCTCAACAAGTAGAATATTCAATTTTTTTGTTGATACTTCAATAATAGTTTTTGTTTCGCAGTTTGTTTCCAAATTAGTTATTTCAAATTTACCTATAAACCAAAATATTGAACCTTTACCCAACTCGCTATTAATACCTACTTTACCCCCCATTAATGCCGATAGCTTTTGTGAAATTGACAAACCTAAGCCTGTACCACCGAATTTTCGTGTTGTAGATGCATCAACTTGCGAAAATTCTTTAAATAATTTAGATTGGTTTTCTTTTGAAATACCAATTCCTGTGTCTTGCACCTCAAATTTTACATCTACATATTTTGCAGTTTTTTTAAGTAATACTACATTAATATGAACAAATCCTTTTGATGTAAATTTTATTGAGTTATTACAAAAATTTATTAATATTTGTTTTATTCTTAAAGGGTCGCCTTTAAAAAACTTTGGCACGTCAGGATGTATATTATATGATAAGTCAAGGTTTTTTGATTTTGCTTTAATACTTAATAATTTTACAACATCTTCAATTTCTTTATGAATATTTAATGTTATGTATTCTAATTCTAATTGGTTTGCTTCAATTTTAGAATAATCAAGTATATCATTTATTATCGATAAAAGATTACTTCCTGAAATATTTATTATATCTAAATAATCTGCTTGTTCTTTCGATAATTTTGTTTCTTTTAATATTTCAGACATTCCAATAATTCCATTTAGCGGAGTACGAATTTCATGACTCATATTAGCTAAAAATAATGATTTGTACTTTGATGCTTCAATAGCTTTTTTCTTTTCGGCTTCAACAATTTGATTTTGCTTTTGTATTACTTCATTTTGTTTTTTCGAATTTTCATTTAGTACCTGTAATTCTTCGTTATTCTGTCGTAACTCTTCTTCTGCGGTCATTAATTCTTCAATCTGTTCTTTTATTAATGCTTCATCTAATTTTTGTTTTGTTAAATCTCGTAATACAGTATGTATAATAGTTCTCCCATCAAACTCGATAGGTGTTAACGATACTTCTGCCGGAAAACTATTTTCATCAACATCTATGTGAGTCCACTCAAATTTGTTTGCACCATATTTTAAAGCTTTTTCAACATGTAACTTTACTAATTCTTCCGAAAGTTTACCGTTTGGTTGTTTTTTTGGAGAAACTTTACTTATATCTAATTTTAAAAATTCTTCTTTGCTTTCATATCCAAAAAGTTTAACTGTTGCTTTATTACAATCATAAAATTTATCACCTTCTAATAATAATATAGGGAAGTTAGAATTTTCGAATAAAACCTTAAATTTTTTTTCTTGTGCTGAAATTATCTTATGTTGTTCTTGTAAATTATCATTTAGCGATTTTAGTTCTTCGTTATTTTGCCTAAGCTCCTCAGTTGCAGTAGTTAATTCATTATTTTTTTCATTTATTTTTTTTTCATAATCTCTATTCGATTTTTTTAAAATCATTATTCCAAAAGCTACAAAAGCTAAGGTGAAAATTAATAGCGATTTAAAAAAAGGATAATATTTTATATCGTAAGGTAAATTAGCTAAATATATGCCAAATAAATTGTTAAAATAATCGTAAAAAACAAAAAGAAAAACTCCCGGTAATAATATTAATATAGTTTTTTTTCGTTCTTCATAATCAAATAATAATATTGGAATAACTAACGTAATAACTGACACCAATTGAGGTGTAAGATATAGAATTGCATTTGCAGAAACACCATTTATTTTCGAGAAAATAGAAATTGATACTATAGAAACAGGTAAAAAAACAGAAATTATATAAATACTTAATTTGGTTAAATAATACTTGTTTAAAACTAAACAAAAAGCAACAACAAAAGCATTAACTAGCAATAAATATCCAATAATTTTATTTTCCATATTAATAAATGGAACACACGAAAGAAAGAGGTAAAAAGTTGTTACTATTATTAATAACCTATTAAAAAAAACAATTTGTTTTTGTTGTTCTATACTCATATTGTTTTTATACCCAAGAAGGGATAAATACATCCATAATTTTTTCATTGTTGTTTAGTTTGCCAACTTGTACGCAATTTATTAAGAAATGTTATTTAATTTTTCACTAAAAAAGAATAAAAGAAATACTTTTTGTAATTTTACAAACTAAGATAAAATAGTAGAAAGTTTGAAAAATATTGACGAAAGTGTTTTAAAAAGTGCGGTTTCACTTATATTAGAAAATAAGAACATTATAATAATACCCCATCATAATCCTGATGGCGATGCACTTGGTGCATCGTTTGGACTAAGATTAGTGTTGCAAAGTTTAGGTAAAAATGCACGTGTAATTGCACCTAACGATTACCCTGAATTTTTACATTGGCTTCCCGGAAGTCAGGAAGCAACAATATGGTTTCGTCAACGAAAAACAGCAATTTATGCTTTAGAAAAAGCTGACTTGCTAATTTTTTTAGATTTTAACGACTTTGGCAGGATTGAAAAAATGAAGGAAACTATTCAAGGTCTATCTGTTCCAAAACTAATGATTGACCATCACCCATACCCAAAAGAAATTGCCGACGTAATGATTTCTGACACTAATGCAAGTTCTACATCTGAACTAGTAACACATTTTATAAAATGGGCAGGTTTTACCGATAAAATAAATAAAAAAGTGGCATCGTGTTTACTAACAGGAATTGTTACTGACACAGGCTCTTTTAGCTACAATTCATCACATCCAGAAACTTACGAAGCTCTTTCTATTTTATTAAAAACGGGTGTTGATAAAGATAAGATTTACGATAATGTTTACAATAATTATTCGTTTCAACGAATGCAATTAATGGGTTTTGCTCTAAATCAGCGAATGAAATATATACCCAAATACAATACAGCATACATATATCTTACAAAAGAAGATTTAAAAAATTACAATTTCAGACCTGGCGATAGCGAGGGCTTTGTAAATTTACCACTATCAATTAAAGGGGTTGTTTTTGCAGCATTTTTTATGGAAAAAGATGATAAAGTTAAAATGTCGTTCCGCTCTAAATTTACTTTTCCTGCAAATAAAATTGCAAACGATTATTTTAATGGGGGTGGACACTTAAATGCTGCAGGTGGGCAGACTAATTTACCAATGGCTGAGGCTATTAAACAATTTGAATCGGTATTAAAAGAGTATAAAGCAGATTTTGATAATCTTACAAAAACAGGTATAGTATAAGTATGAAAATATTAATTAAAGTACAAATATTTTTTATAATATCGGTATTACTAATTGCTTGTAGTAATAATGAACATAAGCATAATATAAGTACTCATCAAGCAAAAAAAACATTAAAAGGTGTTAACCGATACTTAACACAAGATGATGAGGACGTTATGGTTGGTTATGCTCGCCGTATGGGTTGGGATATGAAAATAGATTCAACGGGCATGTTATATCAAATATATAAAAAAGGTACAGGTGAAAAAGTAAAAGCTTTAAAATTTATCTCGCTAAACTATACAGTTTCTCTACTTAATGGAACAATATGTTACTCATCAGACTCAACAGGAATGCTAAAATTTAGAGTGTTAGAAGGAGGAAAAGAATCGGGTTTAGAGTATGGAGTTTTAAAACTGTGTGAAGGAGACAAGGCGAGATTTATAATACCGCCATATTTAGCAAATGGTATTATTGGTGATGAAAATAAAATCCCACCTCGTTCAATAATAATTTATGATATTGAAGTTATAAAAGTGGCTGATTATTAGTTTGTAGTTGTAAAAGTAAGTGCTTAAAAGATTTTAATGTTGAAATTAAATAAATTGAGAGTTTTTAAAATTATATTATTATTTGTTAGTGTTTCAATAGTTTTAGTTTCGTGTAAACCAAAATACGAAGGTTTTGAAGAATCAGATAATAATTTTTACTATAAATTTAATCAAGTTGGCGAAGGACAACAAACTCCAAAATTTGATGATTATATTGTTGTTGACATAGCTTACAAAACCATAAATGACAGTATATTTTTTAAAGGTCGTAGAAAATTTAAATTAACACAGCCTCTTTTTAAAGGTGATATTAGTTATTGCTTTAAAATTTTAACCAAAGGTGATAGTGCAGATTTTATAATAAGTGCCAACGATTTTTTCACAAAAACAATAAATTCTAATTTACCCTCTTTTTTTAATAAAAATAGCAACATGATTGTGTCAGCAAAAATGTTAGAAATAATTAACAAGGAAGATTACAAAAAACAGAAAGAAGAATTTTTATCGTGGGTTGAAGATTTTGGCGAATACGAAAAAGTACTTTTACAGCATTATATTGAAGGTGAAAAAATTTCAGTTGCACCATCAGTAACAGGTTTATATAAGCAAACACAAAAACCCGGAAATAAAGTAAAAGTACAACGTGGAGATACTGTTGTGGTTCATTACGAAGGTATGTTTTTAAATGGAAAATATTTTGATTCTACAATAAAAAGAAACGCTCCTTTTGAGTATGTTTATGGTACCGAATGGCAAGTTGTAAAAGGTGTAGAAGAAGCAATTGGACAGATGACCGAAGGCGAAAAAGCAATGTTTATAATGCCTTCAGAATTAGCTTTTGGAAATAGTGGCTCATCAACAGGAATTATACCTCCGTTTACCCCGGTAATTTTTAAAATAGAACTTTTGCAAATTAGAAAAGGAAATGTTTCAAATTGAATAATTTTTTTAAAAAAATACCATTAATTATTTTCCTTATGTTTTCGTATAATACGAAATCTCAAGAAAATATTGATAGTTTACTATTGCTACTAAAAACAAAAAATCAACCCGAGCAGTTAGCACGAATAAATAACTTAATATCTGATTATTACTTAACTAAAGACTTCGAAAAATCGACTAAATATGCAAATAAAGCTCTTGCTATTGCGTTAAATATTAATAATATAAAAAATATTTCTGATGCATATATAAATCTTGGAAATTTGCTCTTTTATTATCTCAACTTCATTTGCCTTACAGACTTCGCGTATCAATTCCCTAACACGTTTTGCCAGCTCTCCTGTTAATATCCTCTTACGATACTTGGTTATCCAAACTATATGATATTTTATGTCATATACTGTATGTGATGTCTTTCTGTATTTTTGCATAACACAAAGATAGTTAAACTAAAGGCGAGGGATTTTCTCCCATTCACCGAATTAGAAATTAACATTCAATTATCTAGATTGAAAAAAAGATATAAAGGTCTTAAAATAATTTATCATGCAACTTTTTTTAATTTATAAAAGTCTATTTGTGGAGAACCTTTATTTATTTATTAATTAAAAATTTTAACTTATGAGAAAAGTATTATTACTATTTGTAAGTATTATATTGAGTTATAGCTCTTATGCTCAATGTAATGCAGACTTTAAAGAAAGTCAAGACCCAACCTGTGTAAATTCGCCGGTGTATTTTCTTAATACATCAGATTATGGTTCGAACATTACATTCTTTTGGGATTTTGGTGCCGGTGCAACACCTGCAACATCTACTGATGTAACACCACCGGCTGTGGTATATTCTACACCCGGACAAAAAAATGTACAATTAAGATTGTATAATGGCGGTAGTTTGTGCGATATTAAAAATAGAAATATAGACATTGCTCCGGAGCCAAATATAAGTTTTACATCTACTGCTCCTGAATGTACCGGAACAGAAGTAGATTTTACTTATACTGGCGATTTAGTAATTTCGTATCAATGGGATTTTGGAACAGGAGCTACACCAGCAACTTCGTTTATAGAAAGTCCACAAGGTATAGTTTACAATACTTCGGGTACAAAAACTATTACACTTACTGTGTATAACGGCTTTTGCGAAACCACAGCTACACAAAACATAACAATAAACGAAACACCTGTTTCAGATTTCACTTCTACTGCACCACAATGTACAGGATTAGAAGTTGATTTTACAAATACAGGAACAACAG
>CAMZKE010000082.1 GCA_947311115.1 uncultured Bacteroidales bacterium
GACGAAAAAAAATTGTAAAACCAAAATGATTTTGCTACTTTTACACGTATGAAATTTTGTGCTAAACATATCCAAAACATCGTATATACGAGTCGTTAACCGCTGCAGCTCCTATGCATAGTGGAAATAAATACACAATGTTTGTGCATATTTGGGATAAAAATGGCAAAAATACTTATGATTCAAAATTTGAATTTAAAATAGAAGCGAATAAAGAAATTACTACAGAAAAAACAAATAATGTTAAGTACAACGAAATATATTTATTTTCTAATAGTACAAAAAATGTAATTACAGATAACTCGATAAATATTAACGAGCCGGTTTATATAATTTTTGAAGGCTTATCCGGTTTTAAAAGTAGTGATGGAAAAATTAGTTTAGGTTTAAGCTTGATTGCTACCGATAATAAAGGTAAAACTATTCTTAATTATCCTGATTTATATAATGATGAAGATATAAGTTTAGAAGAGTTTAGTAGTCAAATAGCACCTTACGTGGAGTTTTCAAGTGGAACAGCAAATAATCCTATAAAATGTGTTATTACAATTTGGGATAAAAATAGTAACGAGAAAATTACTTCTAAATTAGACCTAAATATTTTAGCAAACTAAATTATGATAAAAATATATCAGTATATACTAATTGAAATTTTTAATATAAAAAAAGATAAACTGCCTAAAAATGTTTATAAACAAAAAATGTTTATCGCCAATATTGAATTTAAACATTTAATACACGATATATTTTTTATTATTTTGGCTGTTGTTTCTGCAAGTTTTGGGCTTAAAGGTTTTTTATTGCCAAATATGTTTATTGATGGCGGAGTTATGGGCATTTCTCTTATAATTGCAGAAGTTTCTAAAATTCCTTTGTCTGTATTAATTGTTGCCGTAAACATTCCGTTTTTAATAATGGGAATTTCTGCTATAAGTAAACAATTTGCTTTAAAGAGTATTATTGCAATAACACTACTAGCTGTTACCGTGCATTTTATACAGTTTCCTGTTGTAACAGACGATAAATTATTAATTGCAGTTTTTGGTGGTTTTTTCTTAGGTTTAGGTATTGGCTTAGCTGTTCGTGGTGGGTCAGTTATTGACGGAACAGAAGTTCTTGCTGTTTTTGTAAGTAGAAAAACATCCTTAACTATTGGCGATATTGTTTTAATTTTTAATGTAATTATATTTAGTGTTGCTGCTTATGTTTTTACTATTGAAATAGCTCTTTATGCTATGCTTACTTATTTGGTTGCTTCTAAAACTATAGATTTTGTTGTGTCGGGTATTGAGGAATATGTTGGAGTTACAATAATATCGCCTAAAAACGAAGACATTAGAATTGCAATAATAGAAAAACTTGGTAGAAGTTGCACAATATACGCAGGTAAAGGCGGACAAACACTTAACGATATTGAAATTATTTATACTTTAGTTACTAGATTAGAGCTAGCTAAATTAGAAACCGAAATTGATAAAATTGACGAAAATGCTTTTATTATAATGCATAGTGTTAAAGATGCAAAAGGAGGAATGATTAAAAAACGACCTTTGGAATAAATTAATGTCTATAATTAGAATTTACCAAGCACTTATTATTTTCCCATTTTCCTATTAATGATTTATTATCAATAATATTACCTTCACAATCAATAAAATTAGCATTTTTATCTTTTGCTATAATTTTAAGTTCCCCAGATTTTATTTTAATAATTAAAATTTGTTCTATCTCTTTTTTTGATAGATTTTTATTTTCCGCCGTTATACTTATTCCAATTTTATTATTAAACAAATCCATATCCGTAGAAATTTTGTCAGGAATAGTTCCTTCTTCTAACTTATGATGTTTATAGTAAATATAATTTCCCTTTTCATGAGCTTTTCCAAGTTTGTATGATGCACGTTTGCCAATGGTTTGAGTTAACCTTGCTTGCCAATACGAATGACGAAAAGCATCAACCTGTCCCCCATTTTTATCGCCATCAAGAATTGAAGTATTTGCAATAGAATCTGCTTTATACCGTGCTTCTTTCGATATTTTTAATGCCCTTTTTGCTTTAAAAATATGAGTTATTACCCAAAACCTCTCAGGTATTGGTAGGTTAAAATACTGTTTAACTACCGATTGTGCTTCAATTTCTTGAAAAG
This sequence comes from uncultured Bacteroidales bacterium, assembly GCA_947311115.1. Taxonomy (GTDB): domain Bacteria; phylum Bacteroidota; class Bacteroidia; order Bacteroidales; family JAFGXI01; genus DYMG01. The sequence goes on from CAMZKE010000082.1 coordinate 2,148, forward strand.
AAACTATTACAAACAAAATTATGATTAGTTTTCTCATTGTAATTTCAAATATAACTATTAATTGTTAAAAAATGTATTTACTTACCGCAAGCAGCATAGGGTTTTGTAATATAAGCCGCATATTTTGCACCTACTCTTATTCAAAAAATAGTTCCATTGCTACGGCGATGAAAAGATTTTTTAAAATAGATTAAACACAAAAGATGATATTTTATAAATACAAAATTCTATCGCGGTCTAGTATAGCTCAGCTGTGTAAAGCATCTTAGTCTCATTAAACAAAAATATATTCTAATTTAAAACTCACTTTGATATAAAATTAGTAAGACATAAAAAAATCTAATGTATTGATAAGCTCATAGCAATAAGCTTTTTCCAATTTTTAAGTAGCTCGGTTCGTTTCTCAGTTTCCATTTTTGGAGAAAACTCTTTTTCAACCTTCCATTTAGTTGATATTTCATCAATATTTTCCCAAAAACCAATTTTTAAACCTGCAAAATATGCAACACCAAGCGAGGTACTTTCAAGAATTGCGGGTCTATCAATTTCAATATTTGTAATATCAGACTGAAATTGCATTAATAAATTATTTATAGCAGCACCGCCATCAACACGAAGTTTTTTAATATTTAATTTTGCATCTTTTTGCATAGCTTGTAATACATCATTAGTTTGAAAAGCAATAGACTCTAAGGCAGCACGAGCAATATGTGCTTTTGTTGTACCCCTAGTGATTCCTGTAATTGTTCCTGTTACATCAGATTTCCAATAAGGAGCACCTAATCCGGTAAAAGCTGGTAAAAAATATACTCCACCGTTATCGCTTTCACGTTTTGCTAGAGCTTCAACTGTATTCGATTTTCGTATTATTTCTAAGCCATCGCGTAACCATTGTACAACTGCACCTCCAATAAATACACTACCTTCAAGAGCGTAAGTAATCTCGTTATTAATTTTCCATGCAATAGTTGTAAGCAATCTGTGTTCTGAAAAAACAGGTTTGTTCCCTGTATTTAACATTAAAAAACAACCAGTACCATAAGTATTTTTAAGCATTCCTTTATTAATACACATTTGTCCAAACATTGCCGATTGTTGGTCGCCTGCTACACCACTTATAGGAATTTTTGTACCAAAAAATGCTAATGAAGTAGTTCCGTAATTATCGCTGTTAAGTTTTACTTCTGGTAGCATTTGCTTAGGAATACCAAACAATTCTAATAATTCGGTATCCCACTTTAGTGTGTTAATATTAAACAACATTGTACGTGATGCATTTGTTATATCAGTTAAGTGCTGTTGCTTTCTGGTTAAATTCCATATTAACCACGAATCAACGGTACCAAATGCCAATTCGCCATTTTCGGCTTTTTTTCTGGCATCTTTTACATTATCTAAAATCCATTTAATTTTTGTTGCCGAAAAATACGAATCAACTTCTAAACCTGTTTTTTGTTTTATTTTGTCAGAATACCCTTGTTTAACCAACTCATTGCAATAATCTGATGTTCGGCGGTCTTGCCAAACAATTGCATTATAAATAGCTTTTCCTGTTTTTTTATCCCAAATAATTGTGGTTTCTCTCTGATTTGTTATTCCAATTGTAGCAATTTCATCATCGTGAATTCCTAAATCTGCCAATGCTTCAGTAACAACGGTTATTTGCGTTTTCCAAATTTCTTTAGGAGAGTGTTCTACCCAACCATTTTTAGGAAATATTTGCTTAAATTCTTTTTGAGCTATTGTACATATTTCTGCATTTCTATTATATATTATTGCTCTCGAACTTGTTGTTCCTTGATCTAATGTTAGTATATAGTTTTTCATTTTATTATTTTTTGCCACGAATGCACGAATGTTTTTGTTATATTTTAAATTATTCTTTCCTCTCAAAATTACAAATCATTTTGGGTTGTACTAAACCAAAATTCAAAGCTGTTATACTGTGTGTACCGAAGTATCTGTTTATTTTATTAAATATCCTTTAGCAAAAGTTGCATATTCATCTACCTGATTATCAATCCAATTATTATCGTACCCTAATTCATCAGCCATTAAAGTAGCTACACACTTTGCAGCATTAATACTTTCTTTTGCATCTAAAAGTAAACATCTAGTACGACGTGCAAGAAAATCCTCAACTGTACGTGCCATTTCATGACGTACCGACCATATTACCTCAGCTTTGTGGTGTTTAATATTTTTGGAAATGTAATCCTTCAGCTTCGGCTCTTTAATAAACAATGCTTTAATGTAAACAGCATCAGAACCATATAAATGTAGAGAATCACTTTCATCAACTTGTTTTACATACCCGTGAATAGGCATATTTTTGGTTACACATTTTTTCTTTTCCAAATTTGCAAATATTATTGCTTTATCAACAACATCTTTTGCCATTCTACGATATGTTGTCCATTTACCTCCAGAAATAGTTAAAAGTCCTGATAAAGTAAGACTAATTTTATGATTTCGAGAAACATCTTTTGTTTTGCTACTTCCGTTATCAGGTAAAACCAAAGGGCGTAAACCTGCATAAACACTTAAAACATCGGCTTTTGTTGGTTGTATTTTAAGATACTGCCCTACTGTTTCCAATAAAAAAATTATTTCTTTATCTAATGCTTTTGGCTCAATTTCAATATTTTCAACTAATGTATCGGTAGTACCAACAACTAATTTATTTTGCCAAGGAACTGCAAAAATAACTCTTCCGTCAGAGGTTTTAGGAATCATAATAGCAGTATCTCCATCATTAAATTTTTTATCTATAATAATATGAACTCCTTGTGATGGGACAATAGTTTTTCGTGCATTTTTATCATCTAATTTAATAATACTATCGGTAAACACTCCTGTTGCATTTATTACAATTTTTGCATTTATTTCATATTTTTTTCCTGTTTCAGTATCGGTTGCTTTAACACCTGAAATATTTCCTTTTTCATTTTTCAACAACCCCTCAACTTTGCAATAGTTTAGAGGAAAGCCTTTATTATCGCGCATTGTTTGTGCTAAATTTATAGCCAAACGTGCATCATCAAACTGCCCATCATAATAAATTACCCCTCCTTCTAATCCCTCTTGCTTTAAATTTGGAATAGCTTTTAGCACCTCTTTTTTACTAATATGCACTGACGGACCTAACCCAAGCGAACCCGCCATTAAATCGTATAATTTAAGCCCTACGGTATAAAAACTTCCTCCCCACCACTCATAATTTGGTATTATAAACTTCTGATGCTTAGATAAATGCGGGGCATTCTGTAATAAATATCCACGTTCTTTTAATGCTTCTAAAACTAATGAAATATCGCCTTGAGCAAGATAGCGAACCCCTCCATGAACAAGCTTTGTACTTTTACTTGAGGTTCCTTTTGCAAAATCGTACTGTTCTAAAAGTAAAGTTCTATACCCTCTTGATGCGGCATCAACGCCAATACCCAACCCGGTTGCACCTCCTCCAATAACAATTATATCCCAGTTATTAGTGTTTTCAATTTGCTTAATTGTTGTTTCTCTTTTCATTAACTTTTGTTTTATTCAAAAATACTGATTTTTTTTGATTCCTCTATAAATTATACTATTTTAGTGATGTATTATACACAAATAAATATTTATAAAAAATGGGAAGTAAATTTAAGGTTAAAGGAACAGGATTAAATTCGACAGATAAATATGTATCGGTTAAATTTCCAAATGGTTACGACAAATGGAAAAGTGAATTACCAACCGAATCGAGACGTTTATACTCTGATATAATAAACACTACAGCTTGGTATGATGTTGAAGATGCGTATTATTATCCTTTAAAGAAAATTGCAGAATTATTTTTTGATGGTAATGAAGAAAAAGCAGCTTATGATATAGGCGAATTTAGTGCTGAATATGCACTAAAAGGTGTTTACAAAGTATATTTAATGATTGCTCGTCCACAAAGTTTAATGAAAGCCTCAAAACGCATTATTGCAAAATATTACGACCCTGTTACTGTTGAAATTGATGATATTGAAAAAAAATCGTTAGTACTAAGCACAAATGTTATACATCCATCAGGAATATTAGACTACAGAACTATTGGTTGGTGTGTAAAAGCACTAAGTCTAGCAAATTGTAAAAATGTACAATATGAAAAAATTGATACTCGTTATCCCGAAATGTTTTCTATTAAATTATCTTGGGACTAATTTTTACGACCAACTTTATAGCCTTTTACAGCATAAAACAAGATAAACAAGTAAGCAGGAATCATAACCCAATATGCATTCTGCGAATTTGAGATATCTGATATTTTACCCCAAATTAATGGTAAAATTGCTCCGCCTGATATAGCCATAATTAATAGTGCAGAACCTTTGTTTATAAACTTACCTAAGCCGTGAATTGCCAGAGGCCATACTGCCGGCCAAACAAGTGCGTTCGCAAATCCTAAAATTGCAATAAAAAACACCGATGTATAACTTGATGTAAATATTGCTGCAAGTGAAAAAACAATGCCTAAAATTGCAGAATATTGCAAAGCTTTATGTTGTGAAATAATTTTAGGAATAAGTACTATACCTAACACATAACCAACAAGCATTCCAATCATTGTATAAGATGTAAACGATTTTGCAATTTCCATAGGTATTCCTATCGATTGTCCATAACGAATAATTGTATCGCCTGCAATTACCTCTACACCAACATATAAAAATAAAGTAATTACACCTAAAATTAAATGAGGAAATTGAAAAATACTTGTTTTTTCTACCTCGTTATTATCTTTTTGGTTTTCAGAATCTTCGGTATTTATATTTGGTAAACTTGTAAATTTAATTGCTATGCCCACTATAAATAAGACTACAGCCATAAATATATATGGATTAATAACTCGCTGTGCAAGTTCATCTAATTTTATAGCTTTTGCCGATTCGGTCATAGAATTTAGTGAAGCAATCATTGCATCGTCGCCATCTTTAATTATAAAAAATGCTAAAGCTAAAGGAGCTAACGCACCTGCCACCTTATTGGCAATGCCCATTATGCTTATACGTTTTGCGGCACTCTCAATAGGTCCTAATATTGTAATATACGGGTTTATTGCTGTTTGCAAAAGAGCCATTCCTGCCCCTAACACAAATAAGCCTGCAAGAAAAAAAGTATAAATTCGAGTTATTGCTGCAGGTATAAATATTAATGCTCCTAGTGCCATTACCCATAAAGCCGCACTAATACCATTTTTAAACCCTATTTTTTCTAAAATCCATGAAGCAGGTAAAGCCATTACAGTATAAGAAATATAAAATGCAAATGTTACAAATAATGCCTGAAAATTAGTAAGTTCGCAGGCTGTTTTTAAATGTGGAATTAACATACCATTTAGCCATGTTATAAATCCTAAAATAAAAAACATTACACCAATTATAATTATTGGTATTAATGATTGTTTTTTTGTATTCATAATTTATTTCCCTTCATTCATTAATTCTACTGCCGATTTTATACCAATTCGTTCGTTATTATTAAAGCCTGCAATAAAGCAATCTTTATACCCGAATGTACGCATTTTATCGCGTAATTCGTATGCTTTTTTCATACTTTTAAATTTACCAACTGTATATTTCCACAGTCCTTGATGATAATAACGATAAACATCTAAACCTTGAAATACTTTATCGGTTATTGCTCGCTTACGTGTCGATGTTTTTATTTGAACTCTGAAATTTATACTAATTTCATCGGTTGGCTCGTCTTGTTTTTTAACCACTTCGGAAATAAGCTCATCATCAGGTTTGTTATTTTCAGCAATTAACACTTCTTGTTTTGGTAATTTATGATTTAATAACATTGCATACTTTTTGCGAGCAACTTTTCGGTAACACGAGTTAAAATGCCACCATTCTGTTTGAATATTGAAAAACCCTGCTTTTTCCATTACTTTACGCAACAGCTTTCTATTATTTACAATTTCTTGACTCAATACTCCCGATTTTAAAAATTTCTTTTCTAATACGGGATATGCTTTTTTCTCAAAACTATCGAAATCAGTACCCATATTAAGGGGTGTACTTGTACTATCAACTATAGTAATATCAACAGCAGCACCAAAACAATGTAACGAGCCGTATTTAGGGTTAGATAAATATTTTGGACGTTCTTTTGCCGAAACTTTTATGCTATCCCACATCATTTGCTGAATGCTTATTGGACGAGCTGCATCATATATTAAGAAATTATAATTTGGAAATGTATCGTGTAAAAACTTACTTGCTTTAACTAATTTTTTAGCGACAAAAGGCTGTAAATATGCATTATTTATTTTTCCATACATATTAAATCCTAAAAAGTTACGCTTGCTTGCATAACGAATATCTACGCGTATTGTACTATCTAAGGTTTGTACGCTTACCAAGCCTGCTTTTATAAATATTTTTTCAATATCTGATGTGTCTATTTTAGGCGTAATTTTTTTTTGCAGTACTGTGTCAATTTTTATTAATGTATCATTATCTTGTTTTTGAGGTATAACTTTTTCGGTATTATTACAAGCTGTAATAATTAATATTATTAGGATGTATAAATATATAAATTTCATTAAAATATATTTGCTGGCATAATTTAATTAGTTAAGTCAGTAAGTATTTCTTCAGTTTTTTTATTTGATGGTCTAGTCGCATCAGAATCAATGATTTTACCTTCTTTATCAATTAAAATAAATCTAGGTACTCCATCAACCAAATAGTCTTTAAAAAAACTTATATTATTATTTGGTGCAAATAAATGTATCCCACTCAATTCGTTAGATATTACTGTTTTTCTCCAACGCTCTCTTGTATCTTCTTTGCAAATACTTACGAAAGCAATATTTTTGTCTTTAAATTTATGTTCTAACTTTTCTAAAAATGGAACTTCCTTTATACAAGGTTCGCACCAAATTGACCAAATATCAATATAAACAATTTTCCCTCTAAAATCTTCAAGTTTAACCAAATTACTATCTACATCTAATAATTGAAAACTTGGCGATATAGAACCTTTTGATATTCTTTTTATTTTATTATATGTTTCGTTTATTAGTTGTAAATCGTTTTTATTAGTTAATATGGATTTTAATTTATTGTAACAGTACTCAGGTTCTTTCATTTCTGAAAATATGTATTTTGCAAAATAAGAAGCAACTTCTTGTTTAATCTTATCATTTTTAATTAATGTATCTACTATATCAATAAATATATTATTATAATTTAGGGTATCTTTACCTTTATATATTGCAAATGTTTTTTTAGAAATATATGAGTTTATGAAGTTTATATAATTTGGTAATAATAGTAAGATTTCATCATCAATATTTAAACTATCATATGGGTTTGGAAAGTTTTTTGAAACTTTAAATTCTTTGTCATCAGTAAGAGATTTATGCATCCATTCAAAATCAGAATATTTTTGTAAATATTCAACTTCAATGTTTTTACGTTCAATAAATAAAAAATCTTTATCGAACCTATTAGCATATTTGTTAAATAAATTTAATTCTAAATTATGCAATGAATCCATTAGATTAATAAATGGTTCTTCGCCAAGCTTTGCATAATATCCGTAATAGTTTAATTTTCCAAAGTTTTCTTTTAATAAATATTTTTCAGCCAAATAATTATTTTCTGCCGACCCTTTTCCTGTATAACTTATACTTTCGTCAAACTCCTTTGTGTTTAATGATAAATTTAGGTCGAATCCGGGTTTCAAGAAACATACTGCTGTTTCTGTTTTGTCGTCTATTCTGTAATATGCCATAGGTAATAATACTGAATCTCTATTTAATATGCCTTTTTTTAAATTAAAGTTTATCAATGCAGTATCTCCATAAAATGCTTTTATAGATAAAGTGTCACTATTGGGATTTTCAATTTTTGCAGAAAAATAAATATATTTTTCTATATTTTTTTCATTACAAGAGAATAATGTAATAATTAATAATGTAACAATAGTTATTATTAAAGTCTTTTTCATATACTATGATAAAAAATATTAATCTGTATTCATTTGTTTGCAAAAAAGCAACCTTTCTAAAATAATTTAAAAAGATTGCTTTTATAATTAATATTTACAATTTAAATTATTCCTCAGTATTTTCTGTTTCTGTGTTATCAGAAGCTTTTTCTTCGGAATTATTATTTGTTTCTGTATTATCAGTCTTTACCTCTGAGTTTTCATCAGTAATAATAGGGTTACCTTCTTCGTCTAATTCTACTTCTTCCTCTTCTGGAGTTTTAGCAACCTTGGCAATAGCAGCAATTTGGTCGTTTTTAGTTAGGTTTATAAGTTTAACACCTTGTGTTGCCCTACCCATAACTCTTAACGAATCAACTGCTAAACGAATAGTAATTCCTGATTTGTTTATTATCATTAAATCGTCTTCGTCGGTAACATCTTTAAGTGTAATTAACTTACCTGTTTTTTCGGTAATGTTAATTGTTTTAACTCCTTTACCTCCGCGATTTGTTATACGATAATCTTCAATTAATGAGCGTTTTCCATAACCATTTTCAGATACTACTAAAACATTATGTTCATCATCATTAATACAAATCATACCAACTAACTCATCATTTTCGGCTAAGCGAATACCACGAACACCTGCGGCAGTTCTACCCATTGGCCTAATTTTTTCTTCAGGGAAACGAATAGCCTTACCTCCACGAGCAGCCATCATAATTTCTGATGAACCGGTTGTTAATTTAGCTTCTAATAATGTATCGCCATCACGAACAGTAATTGCATTTATACCATTTTGACGAGGACGAGAAAATTGCTCTAAAACAGTTTTCTTAATTACACCTTTTTTGGTAGCAAGAATAATAAAGTTATTATTTATATACTCTTCATCGGTAAGTTTACCTGTAAGATTAATAAATGCTTTAACAGTATCATCACTATCAATATTAAGCATATTTTGAATTGCACGACCTTTTGTTGTTTTTGTACCCTCCGGAATTTCGTAAACTTTTAGCCAGAATACTTTTCCTTTTTCGGTGAACAACAACATTGTATTGTGCATTGTTGCAGAGAACATATATTCAATAAAGTCTTGTTCTCTTGTAGCAGAACCACGAGAACCTCTACCTCCACGGTTTTGAGTTTTGAAATCGGTAAGTGGTGTACGTTTAATATACCCCAAATGAGAAATTGTTATTACCATTTCATCGTTAGAATAAAAATCTTCTGGGTCAAACTCTTCTGCATTAGGAACTATCTCAGTTTTACGCTCATCGCCATATCTTTCAAGAATTTCGGTTAGTTCATCTTTAATAATGTTCATTCTTAATTCAAAACTTGCAAGTATCGCTTTCAAGTCTTCAATTAATTTCATTATTTCTTCATACTCAGCACGTAACTTATCTTGTTCTAGTCCTGTTAACTGGCGTAAACGCATTTCAACAATTGCACGTGATTGAATATCAGATAATTCAAATCTTTCTATTAAATTTTCTCTTGCTTCGTCAGGATTTTTACTTGCACGAATAATTTTAATTACTTCATCAATATTATCGCTTGCAATTATTAAACCTTCTAAAATATGAGCTCTTTCTTCAGCTTTTTTCAATTCGTATTGTGTACGACGGGTAACCACATCATGACGATGCTCAACAAAATATTTAATTAAATCTTTAAGATTTAACATTTGTGGACGACCATTAACAAGGGCAATATTATTTACCGAAAATGAGGTTTGTAATGCGGTGTATTTATATAACTTATTAAGCATTACATTTGCACTTGCATCACGTTTCACATCAAAAACAACACGCATACCTTCACGGTCACTTTCATCGTTTACATTTGATAAACCTTCTAGTTTTTTATCATTAATTAATTCCGCAGTTTTTTTAATTAATTCTGCACGATTAACTTGATAAGGTATTTCAGAAACAACAATTTTTTCACGACCATTTTTATCAATTTCAATAAATGCTTTACCACGTAAAACAATCCTACCTCTTCCTGTTTCAAAAGCATCACGAACACCTTGATAACCGTATATTATACCTCCTGTTGGAAAATCAGGAGCTTTTACAATATCAATAAGCTCATCCATTTCAATATCGTTATTATCGATATATGCGATGGTTCCTTTTATTACATCACTAAGATTATGTGGAGCCATATTTGTAGCCATACCTACTGCAATACCTGATGCTCCATTAACAAGTAACAAAGGTATTCTTGTTGGTAAAACTGTTGGCTCTTTAATTGTATCATCAAAGTTTAGCTTAAAATCTACGGTATCTTTATCTAAATCGGATAAAGTTTCTTCTGCAATTTTTTTAAGCCGTGCTTCTGTATAACGCATAGCCGCAGCATTATCACCATCAATAGAACCAAAGTTACCTTGACCATCAACAAGTGGGTAGCGTAACGACCATTCTTGTGCCATACGAACCATTGCCTCGTAAACAGAGCTATCGCCGTGTGGGTGGTACTTACCAAGCACTTCTCCTACTATTCTTGCCGATTTTTTATGTGCTTTGTTTGATGCTATTCCTAACTCTGACATACCAAACAACACTCTACGGTGTACCGGCTTTAATCCATCACGAACATCAGGCAGTGCTCTTGAAACAATTACCGACATCGAATAATCGATGTAAGCAGATTTCATTTCGGTTTCAATGTTTATTTTTATTATTTTATCGTTATCTTCCATATATTAAGATACTTATATTTTTATAAATTTAAATTGTAAATTTAATTTAAATATAAATATAAATAGCCGTTTGATTAGCTGTTTTATTAACATAATTGTGTTTATATTAACAATTGATTTTTTCTTTTAAAAATACGAAAATTTATTAGAGGCAATATTTAGGGGTTTAAATTTGATTTATTATTTTAATCTCATTTTATAATCAAACGAAACAAAACTTAAAATAAATAGCTTTTTATTCGATTTAAGCAATTTTACTATTTTAACAACTCTGTTGCATTTTGCATAGCAGCCTCAGTTATATTTTTACCGCTTAGCATTTTTGCCAATTCGGTAACTCTATCCTTACCTGTAATTTTTTTAATACCTGTTTCTGTTGTGTTATTAATATCTACTTTATACACTATTAAATGTTCATTTCCTTTTGCCGCAATTTGAGGAAGGTGCGTAATACTTATAACTTGTGTTTTTTTCGAAAGCTTTTGCATTATATCTGCCATTTTAGAGGCAATATCTCCCGATACACCAGTATCAATTTCGTCAAAAATTATAGTTGGTAAATTATTTGAATTTGCAAGCATATTTTTAAGCGATAGCATTATTCGAGAAAGTTCTCCTCCTGATGCTGCTTTTGATATATCGGCAGGTGGTACATTCTTATTTGCTGAAAACAAAAATAGTATTTTATCTATTCCATTATTTGTTAATGTTTCTGTTTGTTCAATTTCAATATTAAATTGTGCATTTTTAATGCCAAGCTCAAAAAGATTAGAATTTATAATTACCTCTATTTCTGTTTTTGTTTTGTTTCTTATTTGCGATATTTTTTTTGCTTTAACAAAAAGTTCTTTATTTAAATTTTCAACTTCAGTTGATATTTTTTTTAAACTTGTATCATTGGCTTTAAAATTTAATAACTTTTCTTCAAACTCATTTTTTATATATAACAACTCGCTTATAGTAGAAACCGAATATTTGTGCTGTAACTCATAAATCAAATTCAACCTGCTATTTAATTCTTCAATTTTATTAGTGTCAAAAATTATTTCGTTATTTATTGATGATGAATCCTCAGCCATGTCTTTCAACTCAATAATAATGCTTTCTATTCGTTTTGAATACCCGCCATCAATACCTAGTGAATTTAACTTATTAAAAATATTTTCTATTTCTTTTAATTTTAAAATTATACTCTCTTCACTTTCATCTAACTCATAATAAATCTTAGATAAATTTTGTTTTATCTCCTCAGAATTGTTCAGTTTTTTTAATTCTTGCTCAAGTTCATCTTGTTCATCTACAATTAAATTTGCCTCGTTTAATGTATCAAACTGAAACTGATAATAATCTAATTCTTGTTTTTCTTTTGCGAGTTGCTCTTTTAACTCATTAAGTTCTTTAGTTTTTTTGCCAAATATTTTAAACTCAGCTTTATAATCTGCAATTTGCTTATTTAATTTAGAGAAAGAATCAATTATTTGAAAATAAAAACTATTATCTTTTAACGATAAATTATTATGCTGCGAATGAATATCAATTAATTTTTCGCCAACGATTTTTAATGTCGATATATTAACGGGCGTATCATTAATAAATGCTCGAGACTTTCCGTTTTTGTTTATTTCTCTACGAATAATTGTAGTGTTATCGTAATCTATATCTAAATCAGAAAATAATATTTGTAAATTGTAATTTGCAAGCTCAAAAAAACCTTCAACAATACATTTTTGCTCTTTGTTAAACAACACAGACGTATCGGTTCTACTACCGGTTAAAAGTGATAATGCACCAAGCAATATGGATTTACCGGCTCCGGTTTCACCGGTTATTGTAGTAAACCCTTTATTAAACTCAATGTTTAATTCCGAAATTAAAATATAATTTTTTATGTATATATTTTGAAGCACTGCTAATTATTTAATCAATTACAAAGATAACTTTCTTTATATACTTTAAGAAAAATAGTATAAATAAATACAAATATTTTTTCTTGAGTTTTATCAACAAAAAGGACTGTTCTGTAAACAATAAAAACATAACATTTTTATTCGTAAACGTTAACAGGCAATTAACAAAAAAATATTGTTTTACTTATATAAAATTAATATATTTGTTACCAACTTATTTAGATGAATATAAAAAATAGAAATATCACCCCTTTGCATTACTTCTTTTTTGTATTGCTTTTGTCTTATTCATATCAGATTAATGCAGCAGAAACTGATGAATTGAGAGTAAAAGGTGTAATTTTAAAAATTTCTTCCAATTCTACTATTACAGTTTCAAACTCTATAACTACTATAAATAACACTAATTCAGGTACTATTAAAATTGAAGAAAACGGTACTTTAATTGCCGAAGGTGATATTAATAATTTATCAAGTTCAAGCATTCAGGTTGATGGTTTAATA
>CAMZKE010000083.1 GCA_947311115.1 uncultured Bacteroidales bacterium
AATTCTGAATATCACCAATATGGTGTTTATTAAAATTTAGTTAGATATTTTTTGCTACTTTTTCTAAAGTCTTGTAATACGGGTTATATTACTGTATTTGGTAGTTATAATTGTTTAAATGTTTAATCTGTGTTGCTTTATTTGCTTGGTCTTAAATAAATTAACTTTATTTTTGCTAAATCACATGAATAATGCGGGTTATACCACGTTATTATTACTATTTGTTTTCTTCATATTTATCAATACTATAACGTATTTAGTTTCCTTTTGAAAAAAATATATCTATTATGTATATTGATTATATTAGGGCGGAAGTTCGGTATTTTATATATAATAGCGAGCATTTTTAAAAGAAATATTAGGAAGTCAGATTGTTTGTTATATATGTTTCTAAAATCTTGACCGAATGAATTATTAGAAGTCTCTTATAGTACATCGTTTTTTGTTTTAGAAAAAAAGTTTATTAGTGAATATCTTTCCCAATTCTATCAATAACTTTCCCTTTTTTATCCCACTCAACTTTGCCAATAAATTTACCATTTTTATAAAGTGCTACTTTTTTCTTATTACCATTTTTGTACCACCAATAATTTTTATCGTTTAATCTATCGTTAATATAATTATTATCAATACGTTTCATGCCATTGTCGTACCAATATATCCATTTACCAACTTTTTTACCTTTATTATAATACACTAACATTTTATTTTGTCCGTTCGAGTACCAATACTCCCATTTGCCATCTTTTTTACCATCTATATAAGCACCTTTTAGTCCAATTTGGCTATTTTTAAAATAACCAAAACATTTACCAGTATATGGTTTTTTATACCCTTTATGATAATAAATATTATTTACTTTTTCCAACAAGGTGTAGTCAACGCCCATTTCGTAAGTTTTGTCAAGTATCCCTTGGAAAAAATTTTCTAATTGCTCTTCTTTAATAGTATCGTTTAATGGTAAATTACCTTTATTGTCTTTTATTAATATTGTTACACTAAAATCTGTTTTATCAATACAATACGGACATGTAAAATAACGTAATGTAATTTTATTGTTTTTTCCAATAACCGGAATATTTACTCTTTTCCAAAAATAAACTCCATTTCTTTCTTTTGGCTTTCCAATTTCTGCTTTTAGTACTTTAATAAAGCTTGATATATTATCTAAATACTCTGTAGCATAGGTTAAATATTTTGCTTTTACTTTTTTATTTCTACTTTTCCATTCAAGCGTTTCAAAGTAATCGTAAGGTATTACACCAACTTCATCTAATAAAAAAATTGAGTCAGATAATAATATCTCTATTTTTTTTAGATTTTTAAAATCAGATATTTTACCTTTAAATCGGCTAAATCCTATTGAAGATACAATAAGTGTATCATCAAGTAATTTTTTTGGTATTTGTAGGTTAAATTCACCATTTTCGTTTGTAGTAACGCCAATAGTTGTTTTATGAATAAATACTGATGCAAATGGCACCGGACCTAAATTGTTAATTTGAGTAATTTTTCCTTTAATAAAGAGGGAATCCTTTTTCTGAGAAAAAGAAATCAAAGTTATTAGTAAGAAAAATATTACTCTTAATTGTTGCATTAATATATGGGTTAAAATATTTATAAAAAAATCCGATGTGCCACATCGGATTTTTTATAAAATAATACTATTTATGTTATTCGCTTAGTACCTTAAACTCAACACGTCTGTTTTGTTGACGTCCGTCTGCTGTTTTATTAGTAGCAATAGGCTGTAAATAAGCGTAACCTTCATATTCTAATCTGCTAGCATCAATACCTTTACTAATTAAATGATCAACAACAGCTTTTGCTCTTGCTTTCGATAATTTTTTATTAGTAGCCATTGAACCTCTATTATCAGTATGTCCTGATATTTCAATTCTAAGTGTAGGGAACTGATTTAATAACTTAACTAATCTGTCTAATTCGGGGAAAGAAACAGGCTTTAGTGTCGCTTTTGCATAATCGAAGAAAATATTTTTTAACACAATTTTTGTACCAACAGCCATTTTGTTAAGCAAAATATCCTTTGTTATTTCTTGATAATTAGATGCTTCCGGAATATTAAAATTTTCTGAGTGGAATAAATACCCTTCTGATTTAACTGCAATACCATAGTTTTTACCCGATGGTAACGAAACTAAATATGCACCTGTGGAGCTGTTAGATTTAGAAACGGAAATAACTTGATTTTTTTCGTTATCAACAATTTCTATTTCGGCAGCTACCGGTTTATTTGTAAATGCATCTAAAATTGTACCTTTTAAAATAGTTAATCGCATTGTTGCAACTGCTACCGATTTCTCTACAAATGTTTCAGTAATTGGATTAGCAATACTGGCTATAAGAATATTATCATTACTTTGAATCATTGGTTTTTCAGGACCTAAAAAAGTAATTATATACAAATCATGTTCTCCATAACCACCTGTTTTATCTGATGCGTAAAAACCTTTTTTACCAGAAGCATCTATTACAAAAAATCTATCATCACCTGGTGTATTAATTGGGTAACCAATATTTTCAGGTTTGCTCCAATTTCCATCATCATCCATTGTAGATTTAAAAATATCAAAACCTCCCATTCCGTCATGGCCTGTAGAACTAAAATATATTGTACGACCATCAGGGTGCATAAATACACCTTTTTCGTCATACTCTGTATTTATTGTATTTCCAAGGTTTGTTGCAGGTCCCCATCGTTCTTTTTCTTCGTCCCAAGTTGACATAAATATATCGTGCTGTCCAAAATTATTTTCAGGATTATCTGTTGTAAAATACATTGTTTTTCCATCAAAAGAGAACGAGGCGGCAGCTTCGTGATACTCGGAGTTAATATATTTCTTCATTGGTTTATCAG
This sequence comes from uncultured Bacteroidales bacterium, assembly GCA_947311115.1. Lineage (GTDB taxonomy): Bacteria > Bacteroidota > Bacteroidia > Bacteroidales > JAFGXI01 > DYMG01. The sequence continues at coordinate 2,879 of CAMZKE010000083.1, forward strand.
TTGGTTTAGACCATTCTTCTCCTTCAAGTTCAGATACAAGAATATCGCCTCCATTTGATTTTCCAATATATGTAAAAAGTTTTTGTCCGTCAGGTGATAAGCCAACAGTAGCATCATTGTCTTTTGTATTTAACGGACTCCCCATATTTTCAGCCTTACTCCAAACGCCATCGTTATTATATGATATATAAATATCTTCAAAATATTGATGGTCTTGTGGCGAACGCTGACCTCCTGTTGTACCTTCTCTACGAGAAGTAAAAATCATCATAGAACCATCTGCTGTAATAAGCGGGCTGTAATCAGGATATGAAGAGTTAATATTTTCGCCTGCATTATCAATAAATACTCTCACAGGTTTTTTAACTAGTTCTTTACCAACCTCACATTCGTGAATTCGCTTCTCTATTTTTTTTCTGTGAAGTGGCAATTCTTTTGGTGATAACCTATTCTTATATTTCTTATACGATTTAATTGCATCATCAAATTTTAAATTATATTGATATGCACGCCCTCTCATATAATCAATATCTGCAGCTATAAACGGATTTAATTTTTCTGCTTTTAATAAAAACTCTAACGATTTTTCTTGAGATACTGATTTTAGATAACATACTCCAATTTTATAATTTAATAGTGCATTGTTTGGATTAAACTGATTTGCTTTTAAATAATAATCAATAGCTTGTTTGTAATCTCCACGCATGTTCATTTCATAGAATTCATCACCTGTTTCGAGGTTTTTCTTAGCAATTTTATATGCGTCTTTTCTGCTTTTAAAATTCTTTTTTTCAAACTCTACGTTTTGAGCCGAAACTTGAGAAACAAAAAGAATAATTGATAATATATATAGTATTTTTTTCATCTTTAATTATATTTATTATTTACACTCTTGTGCGTATGTTTTTGCTTGTTCAACACCTAAATCTACCGCTTTTTTCCAATCAGCACATCGGCCTTCTCTGTCTCTAAGCATTTCTTTTACAATACCCCTATTTAAGTATGCAACGCCATAATCGGGTTTTATTTCAATAGCTTTATTTAACGATTTTAAAGCTCCTTCATAATCTTTTAGTTTATTTTGTGCATTACCTAAATTATTGTATGCATAAGCATAATCCGATTTAATTTCTATGGCTTTCTTAAAATCTTTTATTGCTTCATCATATTTTTTTAAGAAAAACTTTACGCTACCTCTGTTATTATATGCAATATAAAAATCAGGTTTTATTTGTATTGCCTTATTCGATGCTACTAATGATGCGTCTTCTTCTTTATTTTTAGCTAACACTACTGCTAAATTATCGTAAGCAAGTGCTAATTTTGGGTCTAATTCGGTTGCTTTTTTATAGTCCTTAATTGCTCCTTCAATATCATCTTTTTTACGTTTACAGCTAGCTCTGTCGTTATATGAATAAGCGTGTTTTGGGTCAATCTCAATAGCTTTTGTGTAGTATTCAATAGCTTTGTCGTAGTCTTCAAGTTGAAATTGTATTACACCTGAAAAGTAGTATAAGTTTGCCGATTTAAAGCCTTTTTCAATAGCTTTCTGAAAATCTAACATTGCCTCATCGTTATTAGCTTTATTATACTTTATTTTACCCCTAGTATAATATGGCTCTGCATAAGTACCTGTACTGTCGGTTTTAATAGCCATTGTGTAGTCTGCAATAGCCCCATCTAAATCATTTATTTTTTTCTTTGCACTACCTCTGTTAAAATATGCTTTCGAAAATTTTGGATTAAACTCAATAGCTGAATTAAATTTTGCAATTGCATCTTGGTAATTACCGGCTTTAAACAAATCAATACCTTCATTATAAGCTATTTGACCTTCTTGTCCTTCTACTACAACTAGTGTAGAGTCTTGATTGTCAACCTGACTAAAACTAACAGACCATGCTAAAATAGAAAGGAATAATAGTAATGTTTTTCTCATGTTATTTTATATTAATTTAAAGTGCAATTTAATAAATATGTTTATTAATATCAAACAAATATTTATATTGGTATATATGTTCAATAATTTAATTATTCAATAATTATTTTTTTTGTGATGTAATTGCTTTTATTGTAAAGTTTTAGCAAGTAAATACCTGATTTTAATTTATCTAAATTTATATTAAAATTAGTTTTGCTTATAGTATAAGTAGCAATTATTTTACCTTGTAAAGAAACTATTTTAATTTGTTTAATTTCTTCGTTATTATTTGATTTTACTGTAATATTATTTTTTGCAGGGTTAGGAAAAACAGTAAATGCATTTTCTTTTTTTATATTATTTATATTAGTCGCTGAATTAGAATTTTTGAATTTTCTAAAAAACTCCCAAATCTTTACAGTATAACTAATGTCGTTATTTGGTGTAAACAACCATTCGTGTTCACCCCCTATTATTTTATAAAATTCAACCTGAGTTTCATCATCTCCATTAGGATAAACAAAATGCACAACAGTTTTACCATCTGCAGCAATATCAGGTAGTGTGTCTATTATTGGGGTAGTATTACAATTATCAAAATTTACCCAATAATCTACTAATTCTTCGGCATCATTTCCGAAGTTATTGTTAACAAAAGCAACTGTGCCATCTGCTGTTCCATGAAAATGACAAAAAGGTATTGCTGAAGCCGGCGAACAAGAAAATGAATTTCCTATTGTTCCTGAAACAGATGCTGCGGCTTTAAATCTTTGATTTAATTCGCAGGCTAACCTGTTTGTCATAAAACCTCCCATTGAAAAACCCGTTACAAATATATTATTTACCGATATATTATAATTAGCAATAACAGTGTCAAGCAATGCTCCTAAAAACCCGACATCATCTACATTTTGATTTAAAACCATGCCTAAATAACTTGCTCCTGAATTCCATGCTGTTCCATAATTAGGGTCAGCGATAGCTTCCGGTGTTAATACAATAAAATTTGCCGTATCTGCAATATAATTCATACCTATCTGAAAAAAGTTATTCATATTATCGCCTAACCCGTGTAAACATAAAACAATTGGTACGGCTTCAGTTCCGTCGTATGATGCAGGTACATATTCTAAATATTTTCTTGTAAGTCCATCAAACTCCATTGTTTTTGAAGTTTGTGCCGATATATTAACAATAAATGAAATTGCTATTAATGAGCTAAATAAAATTTTCATAAGTGTAAATTTTATGTAAATATAATTAAATTATTTTATTGTTGATACAATAAACTCATCTGTTAACTCAAAATAAACTTCTTCGTATATTATTTGTGAGTTTTTATATTTTGAGTCTTTAATTTTTTTAACAGCATTTAAACTTTGTTCTTGCAAATATTTATTTAGCCTTCCTATTCGGCGTAATGCAAAACTTATTGCTTTTGCAATATTTATATGCTCTTTACTTGATTTTGAGATACATAATTCAATAAATTCTGTAAATTTTGAGTTGTTGAAATTATTGGCTTTTGTCATTGCAATACGAGCTATACTCATAAAAACTGCCCTAATAGCATAATCGTTATCAATATTTGCCCATTTATTAAATTTGTTGTGGCAATGTTCAGCCTCTGTTATAAGATTTATTGCAATTTGTTCGGCTTGTTCTGTATCTTTTAACTCGGTTAGCCATAATTCTATTTGCGAACAATCAACAGTTTTAGGGTTTTCTATCATAAACGACATTAACACTAATTCTCTAATATCTTTAAAATGTAATTCTAAAGCCAGCTCGTGATTATATTTATAATTTTCGGCTAATGTTTTAATTTCTCTAACAGCAAGACCGTGATTTCTGTTATATTTTATTCCCAGCTTCTCCATTGCCTCTGAGGCTGGTCCATTTTCTCTTGTTCTAAGCTTTTTTCTAAGCTCTTTTAGTGTGTTAGTAAAATCAGTCATTATATAAATAAATATTTTAAAATAAATATAGTGATTAATAGCAACGAAAATAAACTAATTCGATTAATATTTATATATTCGTTTGCCGGAATTTTATAAAGTTGCTTTGTTTTGTAGATTAAAAATAATTTTTCTGAAAAAAATGCTATAACAGTTGCAATTGCTACGCCCTCAATACCATAATATTGTACTAACAATAAACTTAATGATACGTTTATAATAAACTCTATGAGTGATGCAATAAATATAAGTTTTGTGTTTTTCATTCCTAAGACTACCGTTTGAGGAAATACTAATCTGCTAATTATTAGTAATAAGTAAATGTCAAAAATTACAGCACTACCAACAAATTGTTTATTAAAAACATACTGAAATATATAATTACTTGTTAATAATAACACTATTGATATTGGAAATAAAAAGTTTGTAATGTTTAATGATTTTTGTTTGAGTTTTGCTAAGGTATTTTTTACATTACCCTTAAATTCATTTATAAGGGCATTGCTCAGTGCATCGGAAAGAATTATTAACAGTGGGAATTCTTTTGTGCCATATCTGAAAATAGCAAAAGTGCTATCATTAAATTTATATTTTACTATTATACCATCAATATATTGTGCCGAACCACTAAGTATAAAACTTAACATTAAAGGGTAAGATAGTTTTAAATTAGTTTTTATAAATGGTATTGATAATTTCATTTCGGAATAAATTGAAACTAAATAAAACGCATATATATTTCGTAAAATACCAATAGCAATTAATGAAAATAAAATATAAGTTATACTATTAAAAAAATAAATTGAAATTGCTATTAATAACACTTGTAGGGAAAAGCTAATTATAGCATAAATAAATATTGTTTTTATTCGGTTTTTTACCAGTAAAATATATTCAGCAATTGATGATGTTCCAAGTAATAAAATATAATAGACCAATAGATTGATGTATTTAACTAAATGTAAATTAGTAACTTCTGTTATTATTAAAAATTTTAAGATGAAGAATATAAGAATTCCAAACCCTAAGATTAAGATAAAAAAATTAAATATGTCGGAAGATTTTTTAGAAGTATTATTAAATGATGATAGAAAAGATTTTATTATGCTGTTTAACCAAAAAAAACTAACTCCACCAGCAATAAATAAAAGCGTTTCGTATTCACCAATATTTATTTGAGTAAAGCTACTTTTAGCAAGTAATATACTTACTAATACTAAGCTGGAATAGCGTAGTAGCTGGAAAAACTGTAAGGCAGAAACTTTTGAAATTCTATTTTTAAGCATCGTAAAATAAAATAATTCTTAAAGGTATAATTTTTTATAATTATACAAACAGTTTTTCTAAACAATATAAATTCAATTATTTTTTAATCTTAATATTATTTGTTGTTACACATATAAGGCGAATAGGCTAACCCGATTTATTCATACGTTTTTCTTAGACACTGCGTCCAACCATGCTGCCGTATATGAATACTGCAAATGAATTGCAACGAAGTATAAGGAAAAGAAAATGTATATAAAAACTAACCACCCAAATTTGGGAATTTATATTTTGTACTATCTGAATGTTTTTGAGTAAACTAACTTCGTTTTTATTAAATTACATGAATAATTCCATCTAACTAAATTAGTAAAATTCTGAATATCACCAATATGGTGTTTATTAAAATTTAGTTAGATATTTTTTGCTACTTTTTCTAAAGTCTTGTAATGCGGGTTAAAT
>CAMZKE010000084.1 GCA_947311115.1 uncultured Bacteroidales bacterium
ATTTGGATGATTTGGGTTTTGCGATAACAAATTGTTTATAAACAGGTTATACGTAATATTGTTGGATTCTATGAATAATGCGGGTTAAACGAATAAACATATAAACAATATATTTATATACTTGTCGTTATTTTACACCCACACCAAAGCTTGTAGAGAACCAAATAAAAACGTATGAATAGTCTGTATTAAACAAAATCAAAAGGATTGAAAGCATTTTCTATATGCTCAATTTTATCGCCAACAATAAAAATAATATCGAACCGCACTTCTAAATTAATATTTTTTTCTTCAATATATGAATTTATTGATTCAATTAAAAAACGTTTTTGTTTATTTGAAACTACATTTACTACGTCATCGAAATAATCTGTAGTACGAGTTTTAACTTCCACAACAACAATATATTCATTATTCTTTGCAATAATATCAATTTCGTTTTTTTTATACCGCCAATTTGTTTCTAAAATAATAAAACCGTTTTTTTGTAAAAAAAACACTGCTTTTTGCTCACCTTTTATACCTAATTCGTTGTGTTTTGCCATTTTTTTATCTATCTTTATCAAAGATTAAAAAATAATTTCAATTTTACACAATAAATTATTGATAAAATTCGGAAATTTGTATTGTTAAAAAACTATGGGGTACAAACTTATATATATATTATCTATCACATTTACTATCTTAGTAAATAACGCATTTGCACAACCTCAAAACAGTACCCAAAACTCTAAAGCCTCATCAAACGAAGCTCCATTTGAAGGAATTATTAGATTTGTACAAGAAACATTTAGCGATACTACGTATTACACATACTATGTAAAAGGAAACAAAGTAAAGCTTGAAATAAATGAAGATTGTAAAGATTGTGATGTATCTGATGCAATGCTATTTGACTTAAAAAAACAAACAATAGTTGCAATGAAACCTTCACTTAGAATGTACAAAGATGTTGAAATTCGTCCTTATGTAGAATCTAAAGATAATGATTTTAGCATTATAAAAAACAGCCGAAATAAGAAAAAAATTGACGGTTACAAATGTGAACAATGGAGAGTGAAAAACCAAAAAGAGAATACAGAAATAACTTATTGGGTTACTGATGGTAACTATTATTTCTTTGAAGATTTTCTTAAATTATGGAACCGTTCAGAAAAACAATCAAGATATTTTTTACAAGTAAAAAGTGTAAACGGATACTTCCCAATTTTATCAGTAGAACGTTCTACATTTAGAGAAAAAAGAATGAAATTAGAGGTAATTAAATTAGAACGAAAACCATTAGAACAATCAATATTTGAAATACCTATTGAATACAAAAATTACGACAATTAAGTTATTCCACAAATTTACTTAATTCTGTGTATAACTGTTGCACAGGCAAACCCATTACATTAAAATACGAACCTTCAATTTTTGTAATTCCTATATAGCCAATCCATTCTTGAATACCATACGCTCCTGCTTTATCAAAAGGATTGTATTTATCAACATAATAAATAATTTCATCAGTAGTTAAATTTTTAAAAGTAACTTTTGTTTCAGATACGAAGCTATGTGATTTTTCCGGAGACGAAAGCGTAACCCCTGTAAATACCTTATGCGAACTGTTTGATAATGACTTTATCATTTCTATAGCTTCTGCCCTATCAATAGGTTTGTTCAAAGCAGTATTATTGAGCCAAACAATGGTATCGGCAGTAATTAAAATATCATTTGATTTAAGTGTGTGTATATATGCTTTTGATTTTTTTTGTGAAAGATAAACAGGAATATCACCTGCATAAATATCATTATCATAATATTCATCAACATCAATAACATCAGCCAGCTTAAAATTAATATCTAACTTACTAAGCAACTCTTGCCTTCGTGGTGATTTTGATGCTAATATTATATTATAATTTTTAATTTTATCTATTATCATAATTTAATGATGTATCTCTGCTAGCTCCTCAGGATTATGTTTGTGCTTAAATAAAATTGCAAACAAAACTGCAACCACTAACGAATATATCGCAAAAGCAACCCAAATTCCACGCCATTGAAACGCACCGCCTTCAGATATAAAAAAAGTATCAATAACAATTCCACTTAAAAAACTTCCAATTAAAGCACCAAAACCATTTGTCATCATCATAAATAAACCTTGAGCACTTGCTCTCATTTTAGAATCGCTTTGCGACTCAACATATAACGAACCTGATATATTAAAAAAGTCAAACGCCATTCCGTAAACAATACCTGATAGCAATATCATCCATAAACCACCAGTGGGATTTCCAAAACCTAACAAACCAAACCGAACTACCCAAGCAAACATACTCATTAACATAACCTTTTTTATTCCAAATCGCTTTAAAAAAAATGGAATTGCAAGAATAAATAATGTTTCTGAAATTTGCGATATAGACATTATTATTGCAGGATATTTAACAGCAATAGAATTAGCAAATTCGGGTATTTTTGCAAAATCATGAATAAAAGTATCGCCATACATATTTGTTAATTGCAATGATGCTCCAAGCAACATTGAAAAAATAAAAAATAATGCCATTTTACTATCTTTAAATAGTGAAAAAGCATTTAAACCTAACGAATTAATAATTAATGTGCTTTCAACTTTTTTATTTATTGCACATTTTGGCAAACTAAACGAATATATACCTAGTATTACCGAAGCAATAGATGCAACATAAAATTGCATTGCTGAGGTTTCAATTTTTAGTAAGCTAACTGTCCACATTGCTGCAATAAAACCAATAGTACCGAATACTCTAATTGGGGGATATTCTTTTACAACATCTTGGTTATCGCCTTTTAAGGCAGAGTATGCAACTGTTATTGATAACGAAATAGTTGGCATATAAAAAATCATATTTATAAGCATTACCCAAAAGAAAACTGAAGGTGAATCTACCATAGGTAATGTAAATAAAGCAACCGCTCCAAATAAATGAAAAATACCTAATAGTTTTTCTGCATTAACCCATCTATCTGCAATAATTCCGGAAATTGCCGGCATAAATAACGACGATATTGCTAAAGTTGAAAATATTGCACCAAACTCTGTACCCGACCATTGTTTTGTCTGAAACCAATAACCTCCAATAGTAATTAACCACGCCCCCCAAACAAAAAATTGTAGAAAGTTCATAATTATTAACCTAAGTTTTAAACTCATTGCTTATATTTTATGTGATACTTATTTACGTTTATTTAGTTCGTCTCTAATTTTTGATGCTTTTTCATAATTTTCTTCCTCTATTGCTTTTGCCAACATTTCCTCTAGTTCGCCAATAGATTTAGAATCAAATGTTTTCGATTTTTTTGTAATTTTTTGTTTCTTTTTACTTCTGCTTTCTTCATCATTCATTACTATGCCTGCTTTATTCATAATATCTATACTAGTATAAATATTTGCTTTAAAACGTAAAGCAAGTGCCACTGCATCAGAAGTACGAGCATCTATTCTTGCAATACTTTTACCATCGTAAAAAACTAAAACAGAGTAAAATACACCTTCTTCAAGCTTGTAAATCTCTACTTCTTTTAAAATTACATTGTAAATACTTGCAAAATTAAAAAACAGGTCGTGAGTTAACGGACGAGGTGGTTTTAGATTCTCTATTTCAATAGCAATTGCTTGCGCTTCGAAACCTCCAATAATAATTGGCAAACGTAAGTTCCGTTCCTCATTACTTAAAATAAGGGCGTAGGAGCCAGCTTGCGATTGGCTGTACGATAATCCTAAAACATTTAATTTTACTCTATCCATTTTTATAGATTTATAGATATGAGAGGTGAGACGTTAGACGTGAGACGTTAGACGTTAGACATAAAATATAGATTCACATCTCATATTTCAAGCCTTACTTCTCAAGTCTCATATCTCAAGTCTAATATCTCAAGTCTAATATCTCAAGTCTAATATCTCAAGTCTCATATCTCAAGTCTCATATCTCAAGTCTCATATCTCAAGTCTCATATCTCAAGTCTCATATCTCAAGTCTCATATCTCAAGTCTCATACCTCAAGTCTCATATCTCAAGTCTCATACCTCAAGTCTCATATCTCAAGTCTAATATCTCAAGTCTCATACCTCAAGTCTCATACCTCAAGTCTCATATCTCAAGTCTCATACCTCAAGTCTCATATCTCAAGTCTCATATCTCAAGTCTCATACCTCAAGTCTCATACCTCAAGTCTATAATTATAATTCTTTTATTGCTTCAATAAGCTTTGGAATAACCTCGAAAGCATCGCCAATAATACCATAATCTGCAGCTTCAAAAATAGGAGCATCTTTATCGGTATTTACTGCAACAATTATTTTTGATGAGTTAATTCCTGCTAAATGCTGAATTGCACCCGAAATTCCAAGAGCAAAATATAAATTAGGAGCAACAACTTTTCCTGTTTGTCCAACATGCTCATAGTGTGGTCGCCAATCTAAATCAGATACCGGCTTGGTACAGGCAGTTGTACAATTTGGACCAATAGCTGCAGCCATTTCATCAATTACCGCAATTCGTTCTGCAGATTTAAGACCTCTACCTCCTGATACTAATATTTCAGCATCAACAACATCTAATTTATCTGATGCTTTTTGTATTTCTACTGATTTTGCTTTAAAATCTGCATCAGAAACTTCCGGTGTAAATGTTTCTATTGTAACATCAGCCTCAGCTTCAATCAACTTGAATGAATTCTGATTTAATGTTAAAATTTTATTTGTACTTGCTACCTCTACATCGGCGAAAGCTTTTCCTGAGTATGCTTTTTTTGTTACAAGCATTGGCTCGGTTACTGTTGGCAACGCAACTACTCCGGGAACTAAACCTGCTTCCATTCTGACTGCTACACGTGGGGCTACAGCTCTTGCGGTATATGTGTTTGCAAAAACAAGCACATTTGCACTCTCTTTATCAGCCACTTGACTAATTACTTTTGCATAAGCTTGCGACGAAAGTGTATTAAATTTAGCATCGTTAACATTAATAACTTTTGATGCTCCGTACTTTCCAAGTGTTTTAATTTCATCATCTGAAACATCGCCAATTGATAAAGTAACTAAATTAGTTCCGTACATTTTTGCAATCTCGTTTGCGTAAGAAACTAATTCGAATGATAATTTTTTAAATTTACCATCCCAATTTTCTGTATATACTAATACTGACATTTTTCTTTTCTTTTAAATTATTGATTACATAATTATAACGCTTTCGCTTCTTCGTGAAGTAAACGAATTAACTCTTTGGCATTATCAGGTTCAATCATTACGCAAGCACCTTTTGGTTCTGGTAATGTATGGTTTTTAACCTCAGTTGCTAGGTTTGCCTCTACAGCTTCAATAACTTTTAAAGGTTTTTTACGAGCCATCATAATACCACGCATTGCAGGTATTCTTGCTTCAGGAGCAATTCCTTTTTGTCCACTTGCTACAAATGGAAAATCGCAAGATACTTTTTCGTATCCTCCGTCCATTTCACGTTGCAAATCGGCAGTGTTACCGTTTAAATCTATATGCGAAACACTTGTAATTGAAGGTATATCTAACATTTCTGCTACCATTTCACCTACTTGTCCCCCATTATAATCGATAGATTCTTTACCGGTAAAGATAATGTCGTAGTTTTCTTGCTTTACTACCTCTGCTATTTGTTTTGCTACAAACATTGCATCAGTTGGATTTGCATTTACTCTAATAGCGTCATCAGCACCCATTGCTAAAGCTTTTCTTAAAGTTGGCTCTGTTTCTGCTTCTCCTACATTAATTACTGTTATTGTTCCTTCGCCGGCTTCTTTTAGCTCTAATGCTCTAGTTAGTGCAAGCTCTTCGTAAGGACTTATAATAAACTGAATATTGTTTTTATCATAAGATTTACCTCCGTCTGTAAAGCTAATTTTAGCTGTTGTATCAAGTACGTGGCTAATGCAAACTAAAATCTTCATATTTATTTTCGTTTTTAATTATTACTTATTTTACGCCTTAAAAATAGCAAAATTTATTCAATTTTAAGATTTTATTTTTTATAAATCTATACCTATTATTAATATATCGTCAGTTTGTTCGGTATTACCTTTCCATTTTACAAAATTATCTTTTAAAATTTCGCCTTGTTTGCTAATAGTTAATTCAGATGTTTCTAAAATAATATTCTTAAATTTAGCTTTCTTATACTTTTTAAATGTTTTAAAATGAAACTGGTCAACATAGCCATCAGAAAACATAAATATTTTATCATTTTCTCTATATTTTATAATACTAGATTTAAAGGATTCTGTTTTTCGTGATATTGATATTGGCATTCTATCTGCTTTAAGTTCTAATAGTTTAAACTTTTCATTTTTAATAATTTTTGAATCAAATTCTATTTGCTTTTCAATTTCAGAATTTATTGAGGTTACAATAAATAATGGGTTATAAGCTCCTGCAAAATCAATGGTTTTATTGTCAGTATCAATAATAGTTAACGACATATCCATTCCGTCTTTCTGATTACTCTCAACACTTTTTTGTTTTAATGATAGTATTACTTTTTTGCGTAAAAGATTTAATATATCAGCACTATTTAAGCCCTTGTTATTCAGAACTATTTCGTTTAAGAACGATACTCCTAACATACTCATAAATGCTCCCGGAACACCGTGTCCTGTACAATCTACTGCGGCTACTATTATTTTGTTATTATAGCTTGTTATCCAATAAAAATCGCCACTTACTATCGATTTGGGTTCAAACAGAACAAAATAATCTTTAAAATGCTGTTTTAATATACTTATATCTGGCAAAATAGCATCTTGTATTAAACGTGCATAATTTATGCTGTCGGTTATTTCTGTATTCTGCTTTTTTATGAGTTTGTATTGTTGTTCTAATTCATTTTTTTGAGCATTTATTTCTTCATTTTTTTCGTATAACATTTTATTCGCCTTATTTTTTGCTTTTATTTGTTTATAAAGTAAATAAAGAAACAACAACACTAACACAACAATTATAGCAAGCCCTACAGACATTATTCTCTGTTGCCTCAATTTAAGCCTTTCGGCTTTTAATTCTGTAATACTAAGTTTGTTTTTAGTATTAAGTAACTTTATTTTTTGCTTTTGCTCTTTTGTTTTATACAAAGTTTGAAGTTGTAGAATAGTGTTTTTTGTATCTTTATTAAATATTGAGTCTTTTAAATATGTAAATTCTTTATGATATTTATATGCGTCATTATAATTACCCAACTTAGCATATATATCAGCCAACCTTGCATAAATTGACTTTTTATAAATTACATCATCTAATATTTTTGCCTTATCTAATGCTTTTAGTGAGTAGTTTTTTGCTTCAGAATTTCTCTTTAAAGCCAAATACACTTCAGATAACTTATCATAAACATACATATACGCCTCATCATCAGCATTAACACTCAATATTTCTAAAGATTTATTAAGGTAAGATATTGCTGTGGAAATATCATTTTTATTTAGATATACATCAGCAATATTAACGTAAGTTATTACCTCTTTTGTTATAAATTTATATTTTTTTGCATACCTAAGAGCTTTTAAGTAATACATTAGAGCTTTGTCATATTTTTTTTCTTGAGCAAAATAAGCTCCTAAATTATTCGACACATTTATTATTCCTACATTATCATCAATCTTTTCGCATACTTTTATTGATTTTGTATAATACTCAATTAATTTTTGTTTATAATATAAATTTGTTGAGTCAAGAGAGCTCCAATCATCGTATACACTTGCTATATTATTACATACAAGTGCCTCTTGTTTTTTATACCCAACATTTTTAGCTTTATCAAGAGCACGCAAATAATAATTAATAGCTTTGTCATAATTTGCCATATTTTTATACGCCAAACCAATATTAGATAAAGTTGTACTTATTGATAATGTATCATTAATATCAGTTTTAATTTTTACAGCTTTCTCGAAATACTCTATAGATTTAACAAAATTTTGAGCTACTAAATAAATAACTCCAATATTTTGCAAAGTTTTAGACATACCTACAGAGTCATTCAACATTTCCTTATACAAAAGCGATTTCTTTAGATACTTTACGGACATATCAACACTATCCATTTTTGTGTATAACGAACCAATATTATTATAACTTTTGGCAATACTTAATGTATCGTTATCTTTTATTGATTTATTTAATGATTCTTTATATAGTAGTATAGCTTTTTCGTATTGTCCCGAAAATTGATAAACAGCTCCTAAATTATTTTTTGTATCAGAAATCAAATCGTTATTATTAATTATTTTGTAATAATTAATTGCTTTCAAATAATTTTTTTCCGATGCTTTTAAATTACCGCCATAAATACCTGCATCACCTTTAAGCTTATAACTATTGGCTATGTTTAAAGTGTCGCCTTCTTTTTCAGAAAGTTTATACATAACTGTTGCATATTTCATAGCACTATCGGGTACACTTTTTAAATAGTATTTTCCAATACTATGTAGGCTTGATATTTTATTAGAATAATTAACTGATTTAGATAATGCATTATACAGCGAATCGATGGTGTTATCGGCTTTTAAGTTAATTACAATTATTAATAATATAATGGTGATAAGTTTTATCATAGTGCGTAAATTTACATTTCAAATGTATAAATTTTTTCAGAAAGTTTGTTAAAATTGACATATAATCTTTAGTTTAAAAACAAATATTTACTTTTGTACAAATCATAAATCACGATTAATGAGTAAATTTATTAAATTAATAAGACTACCAAATTTAGCAATTATTGCACTTGTAATGTATGCAATGCGTTATGGTGTTATTTATCCTTTTTTACAATTAAACGGTTTTGAATTACAGTTTAGTGAAATTTTATTTTTTGGCTTAGTATTTTCCACAATACTTATTGCCGCAGGCGGATATGCTATAAACGACTACGAAGACCGAAAGATTGATGCAAAAAACAATCCTGATAAAGTTACTGAAGAAAATCAAATTTGCTCAAGAAAAATGATGAAAGCATATAACTACCTAACTATTGGCGGATTAACAATAGGCGGGCTTGTTTCTTATTTTTCCGGACATTTTATGTTTACCACAATTTTTGTATTAGTGGCAGGATTGCTTTGGTTTTATTCATCAACATACAAAATGATGCCATTTTTGGGTAATTTAATTATTGCTTTATTAGCAGGTGTAGTTCCTATTTTAGTGGCTCTATTTGAAATACCACAATTAACCGAAAAATATAGAGAAACTCTAATTAATAACAAAATTGACTTTATGCCATTGTTTTATTTTGTTCTTGCTTTTGGGGTGTTTTCTTTTCTTTCTACAATAATTAGAGAAATTGTTAAAGATATTGAAGATTTAGAAGGTGATAAAACTTATAAAAAAAATACTATACCTGTTGCATTAGGTATTTTACCTGCAAAAATTATTGCAGTATTTTTTACAATTATCACAATTGCAAGTTTAATCTATTCTCAAATACATTTTAGCTTAGGCAAGCTATCACTTTGGTATATTTTGCTCGGTTTGGTTTTTCCTTTTTCGTTTATTGCTATTAAATTAATTATTGATAAAACTCCCGAACAATTTCGTATAACAAGTACTATTCTTAAAGTTATTATGATTATTGGTACAGCATATTCTTTGGTGTTATTTTACTCATTTACACATTAAAATATTTTGAAAAAAAATACGATGTAATAATTATAGGTGCAGGAATTAGCGGATTAACTAACGCAGCATTATTAAGTAAAGCAGGGCTAAAATGCTGTGTTATTGAAAAAGAGCCTAATATTGGTGGCTATTTACAAGGGTTTAAACGAAAAGATTTTATTTTTGATTCTGCAATACACTGGCTAAATCAATGTGGCGAAAACGGAATGGTTACAAAAATTTGGAAACTTATAGGTAATGATTATCCAAAAACTATTTCAATGCCAAATATTCATAGATTTAAAAGTTCGCAACTTGATTATACATTAACAAACAAGCCTGATAAACTAAAAGAGCAATTAATAAAAGATTTTCCTCACGAGAAAAAAGGAATAGATAAGCTTTTTAAGCTTGCAAAAAAACTAGGCAAAACAAGTACAAAGTTTAAAGATATGATTCGTACTACCGAAAGTATGAATTTAACAGAAAAAATTTTTCACGGATTAAAAGTTTTTAAAACAATTCTCCCGATGATACCTTATGCTATGTATAGTGGCGATAAAGGCGTAACAAAAGGCTTAAACAAATATTTTTTTAAAGATAAAAAATTACATAAATTATATTCCTCTGAAAAAGATTTACTTTCTTGTATATTTCCAATAGCATGGGCTTATATTGACGACTACCAAATGCCTATAAAAGGTGGTGGGCAGACTTATCCGGCTTGGTTAAAACATATTACCGAATATTTTAACAACAATATTATTACTAAAGCAAAAGTTAAAAAAATTATTTTTGATAAAAATAAAACTGTTAACGGTGTAGTTTACGAAAAAAAAGGAGAAACCCATTCTATTAAAGCAAAGTATGTAGTTGCAGCTTGCGATGTTGATACACTTTACAGAAAAATGTTACCCAATAACATTGTTTCCGAAAAATTATTGCAAAATTTAGATGATGCAGATTTATATTATTCGGGCGTAACAGCATCAATTGCAATTAATTGCCATGCTAAACAATTAGGTATTACTGATGAATTAGTTTCGATAACAAGAGATGATATTGGCAGAAACGAACACGAAAGTGGCGACCCTTTAAAAAGTGCAATAAGTGTTATTTCGCCTAGCGAAAGAGATAATTCTCTTGCTCCAAAAGGAAACGGAACTATAAATATTTATATTCCGGCAAGTATTGAATATAATAACTATTGGCAAACCGATGGTTTAGAAAATGGCGAATATATTAGAGGCGAAGCGTATAAAAAACACAAAAAGGAATTTGCCCAAACTCTAATTAAAAGAGTTGAAAAAGAGCTAAATATAGACATACAAAGTCATATTTTATTTATGGATGTTTCTACACCAATAACATATTATAGATATACAGCTAATAAAAACGGTTCTATTATGGGGGCTCGCCCCGGTAAAAAGAATATGCAACTTGGTGTGGCACATTACAAAACACCAATAAAAAATCTGTTTTTAAGCGGACATTGGGCAGAACTTGGCGGAGGTGTACCTATTGCAGTGCAATCAGCAATAAATTCCACTCTTTTAGTTTTACAAAAAGAAAAGCCAAAACTGTTTAAGGTTTTGGCAAATTATGTTGATGGTAAAATAAGCATTAACGATGTGTATAAATCTAAACTTTTAAAAGAATATGATAATTCTTGGATTAGAAAACCATAATATGTTAAAAACAAAAAATAATTATTCTTATTTTACTATTAATTTTCTCGAAATTTTAGTTCCATCAATAAGTAAATTAATAAAATAAATCCCTTTACTAAGTTCCTGAGTTTTTAATACAACATTATTTGCATTTATTGAGTATTCTACATTAACAGCTCTTCCATACATATCTAATATCTTAAAAACTACATCCTCAATATTATTACTAAAATCAATATTTACTGAATTAGTATTTTCAACAGGATTAGGATACATAATAATGCCTAAATTATCTGTTTCCGTTTCAAAATTCACAGATTTAATTTCTGAATATTTGAAAGTAGCATCAAAATCGGTTTGCTTAATTCTGTAATACGATGTTCCTGAAAAAGGAGATAAATCTGGATAATAGTAATCTTTTATTTCATTACTATTACCTGCTCCTGAAATTGTTGCAACCTCTTCGAAATTTACACCATCAATTGATCGTTCTATTGTAAAATAATCGTTATTTATTTCGCTAGATGTTTCCCAATTTACATCTACAATATTATTATTTACTTTCGCATTAAAACTAAGCATCTCAACTGGTAATGGGTTTATAGCATCGGTTGTAGAGATTGTAAAAGGACTAAAATTTGACACATTACTAACCATTATTGAACCATCAGCCACTGTACTACCACCAACTATACTTCCTCCGAAATCCTCCCATATAGGCGTAGCTGAATTCCAATGGGCCACTCTTAACGCAGTCATATCAACTACACCACCTGTACGTGGATCTTTCCACGAAAGAGTTACATCTACATTAGACAGTCCATTAACTCTATCTAAATGCCAATACTCTACTCTGCTTACGTGGTCTAAACTTGGAGCAATTAATGTTGTATCGCCAACTTCATTAGGGCCGCGTAAAACATATTGTGCCATAAATGCATCAGTTGCATTTGATGGTGCTGAAATAGATACAGGTGCATAATAAGTGCTACCTCCTTTATCATCTCCAATAGGAAATACATAGGGATTCCTACCTACTTTTTTTATATAACCATCAACATAAGAATTATCGTTAGCCCCAGGAGTAGTAGCATTGTTTGCAATAATAAATAACGAATCAGTATTTGCACTAACAATTCCATCGGTAAATGTACACGAACGACCTGATATTATATTTGTTTCGCCCTCCATTGATAATTGAGGAACGGTTCCCCAAGTATTGTTTATTACTACGTATTGGTAATTAAAAGCATCGGTTCCGCTTCCTGCATTTTCAGCTATTTTTTGTTGACCATAAGTACCATCACCATTATAATGAACAGTAGATGTATTTTGACAATCTAACACACCATATCTATTCGGTACAGCATTTCTTAAAAAGCTACCTCCTATATACAAATTACTAGCCCATAAAGTTTTTATAATAATTCTTTTTTGCGAAATTGCATTTGTTAAATCTATATTACCTCTAACATTTAGCACAGCATTGTTATCGTTTAAGGTTACTGTTACTTTTCTATCGTTATTAGAATTTTTAAGTATAAAATGCTTATAGATATTAATACGAGCTGCATCATCAATTAACACGGTGCCATCACTCCAATTACCATTGTTTTGTTTATCAAAAATTAAACTACCATAAACATTAACAGTAGAATTATTATACAATCTTAATTGAAGATGGTCTAAAGAGTTGTGTCTGATATCAAAATTATCATTATACACACCATTATTTGTTCCTATATTTAATACTGCACTATTTTCTAACTGTATTTTTGTTAAATTGGTAACAGCCCCACTAGTATTATACATTCTAAACCGTCCTTCACTTGTAAAAGTGCTATTATCAACCAAAGTTAATAAAAAATCAGCCCAATCTGTAGCATTTGAAAATCCCAAACGTGTTTCACCTTTAACATTAATTGCGGAATTATTATATAAATTAAAATTAAAATTAGCTCCTCCTGTTTTGGTTATAGATAAATTATCAATAATATTAATTGTGCTATTGTTATGGAGATTTATATTTAAACTACTCCAAGTGTTAGCGAAACCGGTTATATCACATTCTAAAGAGCCTCCAATATTTATATCAGCATCATCATTACATTCGATTTTATAACTGCCAGTTTGACTTGCTTGAAAATCGAAACCTCCTCCTACATTCATTTGCACATCTGAACCAGAACCATTATTATTTGAGTTTAAATTTAATACAAATTCACCTTTAGAGTCATGAACAATCTTCATATATCCATTAATATTTATTTGTGCATTTCTATCGTAAATAAAATTTGAAGCTGAAATGTAATTTCCTAAGTTTTCAAAAGAAAAATTACCACCTACTGTAAAATTAGCTTCTTGATCTACCACAAAATTAGAATTAACCCAATCTTGACTTGCACTATAGCTAATATCAAAATCACCGCCTGTATTAAATGCTGTACTTATAACTGCTGCACTACTTGTGCTCTGATTTAGGTACAAATAAAGGTTTCCTGCATTTACTTGAGATAAATATGTATATCCTGCAACATTAATTTGCGCTAAATTTTCTAATTGAATATATGTACTTACAAGCTTGTTAGGATTTACTGAAAAAGTAAAATTACCATCAACATCTATTTTAGAACTATTTAGTAACAAAAGCTTATCAACCTGCCAATCGCCATCGTGACCTGTATCATTAATAATGAAGTTCTGCCCAATATCAAAACCAGAACCATAATTTAATCTTATATCCAAATTATCACCATCATCTTTAGTAATTGTCATATTACCATCAACACGAAGTTGAGCATCTGTTGTTGTTCCGTTAGAGTTTTCATTTAAAAATAGCTGAAAATGTTCGTTTCCCGATTGATTAATAGTTAAATTACCAAATGTAATAAATTTTGCATTTCTATCAAATTGTATATCTAATTTATTTCCATTTAACATAGAAATTGTTGAACTTTTAGCCAAATTACCATCGTCAACTCCAACATAAATTGCGGCATCTTGATCCATATCTAATATTAAATTATTGCTATTTGGATCATTTTGAACAAACGAAAAATTACCGTCAATATCTAAAACAGCATTCTGTTCCATTTGCATTTCAGAATGATACCATCCTCCATCAAAGCCGGTGGTTGAGATTAGAAAATCGCCACCAATATCTATATTTGCATCGTTTTTTGCATATAATCTAAAAGCATCTCCATCTGTTTTATTTATTCTAAATCTACCATCAACTTGTAAGAGAGCATCTGTAGTGCTTCCATTAGAGTTTTGGTTTAAGTATATATTCATAATTCCATCTCCAGATTGCAAAAAACGAGCTTCGCCATATACAATAAAATTAGCATCTCTATCAAGTTCAAAATCAAATTTATCTCCATCCGACAAAGTAATTCCACAATCTTCTGTCATCAATCCATTATTCTGTCCAACTTCTATTTTTGCATCATTGTCTAAATCAAAAATTATATCGCACGAACTTCTTACTGTTTCGTTCATATCAATTTCCACAGAACCATTTATATCAATTAATGAATTATGATACATTTCAAAATTTATATCGCTATTGTTAACTCTTGCTCCGTCCCAATCAATTGTAAAATTTCCATCTACAATCATCTGGGCTTCCCGTGCCATAAAAATATTTATATCTTCTCCAGAATTATGATCTATATAAAAATCACGACCTACATGAAAATGATTTGTACCTGCAGTTTGTTCCAAATCAAGATGTAAATCTTCACCACCATCACAGTAGGCTATAAAGCCACCTCTTATATCTATTGAGGAACTGCCTGTCATTGCAAACTCAAAATCCTTACCACCATTTTCGTCTAAAATAAAATCGCCAGAAATTCTCCATTGAGAGCTACCAGACATATCTATATTTATTTGCCCACCTAGGTCTTTTCTAAATAATACATTTGTGCATGTAAACGATGCTGCATTTGTCATAAAAACATCATCGTAAGTTTCGTTAGTGCTTGCTCTGTAATAATTGTAATGAAAATCTCCATCTACAGAAACGCTGCCACCATTAATATACAACTCTAAATGCTTATTTCTTGTATAATTTGCGGCTCTCTCAAAATCTAAATCGCCACCAATATCTAATGTTCCATAAACATATAAATATATATTTTTATTTCTGTTATTTGGTGAAATTACAGTAACATTATTACTTACGGTTAAAGTAGCTCCGTTATCTACTCTTAAATACGCATGGTCGTTTCTTGCATCTGCTTTTATTGTTAGCGAATTACAAGCACTGACAACAAAACCTAATGCAGTTACTGTTACATTGTATCCGTCTATTATTACATCATCCGAAGCTCCAGGTAGAGTTAACATTGGATGTCCTCCTCCATCGACCCATGTTGATAAAGTTTGCCAGTTACCATCTGCACCTGCATGGTATTCTGCAGACAAAGAAATATTTGAAATAAAAAGAAGTAACGATAATAACAATAATGCTGAAATATTTTTCATACTATATGATTTAGTTGTTGTATTTATTAAATAGTAGTAAATTTAAAGTATAAATATAATAATAAAAACTATTATTTAAGTAATAATTTACATGAATTATTATTATTATTTGACACGACAGAATCGAGTCTCTATTAACGCTTTAAATACAATTATTAGAACACAAAAATATTACACAAAAAAAAAGATAATACTTTTACCCAGCCCATCCTTCTTTATCTAAATTACGATACATTGCAGCTTCAGCAATATGCGTATATTCAATATTTTCGCTTTCATCTAAATCGGCTATAGTGCGCGATGTTTTTAAAATACGGTCGTAAGCACGAGCTGATAAGCCCATTTTTGTAGTAATTTGTTTCAATAATTCGCTACTATTTTTATCTAATTTACAATACTTACGTATAAGTTTCGATGTCATTTGAGAGTTACTGTGCAGTCCTTCAATATCCTTATAACGCTCCTCTTGAATTAAACGTGCTTTTATCACCCTTTCTCTTATATCTTCACTTTTTTCAACATCAACAGGTGTTTCGTTTGAGAGTTGCTCAATCGGAACAGGTATAACTTCTAAATGAATATCGATACGGTCTAAAAGCGGTCCTGATATTTTATTCAAATATTTTTGCACCACTCCGGGCGAACACATACAATCTTTTTCAGGGTGGTTTAAATACCCGCAAGGACAAGGATTCATTGATGCTACAAGCATAAAATTTGCAGGGTAATCAACACTCATTCTTGCTCGCGAAATTGTTACAACTCTATCTTCTAAAGGCTGACGCATAACTTCAAGAACGGTACGTTTAAACTCAGGTAATTCATCTAAAAATAACACTCCGTTATGAGCAAGTGAGATTTCTCCGGGTTGTGGATTTGTACCACCACCAACAAGTGCCACATCAGAAATAGTGTGGTGCGGACTACGAAATGGCCTAACAGTTATTAACGAAGTATCGCTATCAATATTACCAATTACCGAATGTATTTTTGTAGTTTCTAATGACTCTCGCAAACTTAGCGGAGGCAATATTGTTGGAATACGCTTTGCTAACATTGTTTTTCCGGCTCCTGGAGGACCTATTAAAATAATATTATGACCTCCTGCTGCTGCAACTTCTAATGCACGCTTTACAGTTTCCTGTCCTTTTACATCAGCAAAATCGAAAGGGAAACTGTTTACATTCTTATAAAATTCTTCTCGTGTATCGACAATAGTTTTTTCTATTTCTTTGGCTTTATTAAAAAAGTCAATTACCTCTTTTATGCTCTCAACTCCGTAAATATCTAAATTATCAACAACTGCAGCTTCGCGTGCATTTTGTTTGGGCAAAATAAAACCTTTAAAACCTTCTTCACGAGCTTTTATTGCTATAGGCAAAACTCCTTTTATTGGTTGCAAACTACCATCGAGCGAAAGCTCTCCCATAATAATATATCTATCAATTTCTGGAGCTTTTATTTGCTCAGATGCAGCCAAAATACCCATTGCAATAGTTAAATCGTAAGCCGAGCCTTCTTTTTTAATATCGGCAGGAGCCATATTTATTACAATTTTTTTTCCTGGTATTTTATATTTATAACTCCTTAGAGCTGTATCAATACGTTGCTGGCTTTCTTTAACAGCATTATCGGGCAAACCTACAAGAAAAAATTTAGCACCGGCATCAACACTTACTTCTACAGTAATTGTTGTAGCATCTATTCCATAAACGGCACTACCAAAAGTTTTTATTAGCATTTATTGTAATTTTGTTGTTTGTTATAAAAGTATAGATTTTTTATGAGAAATCAACCAAAAAACAAAAAATGATAACTTGTTTTTTAATTGTGGATTCAAATATTTACCTTTGAAAAAAATATAAGAAAATTATGGTACCAAAAGACGAATTCAGAAAATACGCTACTAAACACATGGGTATTAGTAGTTTAAATTTAGACAAATACGCATCAATATATGGCAATTGGGTTTCGCCAACAATTATTGAGGAACGCCAAATGAATGTTGCTTCAATGGACGTTTTTTCAAGATTAATGATGGATAGAATAATTTTTATGGGAGCTGCTATTGACGATTATGTAGCAAATATAATTCAAGCACAATTATTATTCTTAGAGTCGGTTGATGCAAGTAGAGATATTAGTATTTACTTCAATTCTCCTGGCGGTTCTGTTCATGCAGGTTTGGGTATTTACGACACAATGCAATATATTAGTTCTGATGTTGCAACAATTTGTACAGGAATGGCAGCAAGTATGGCTGCAGTTTTACTTACTGCCGGAACAAAAGGAAAACGAACAGCATTACCTCACTCAAGAGTAATGATTCACCAACCAATGGGTGGTGCTCAAGGTCAAGCATCTGATATTGAAATAACTGCTCGTGAAATTAAGAAATTAAAAACCGAACTTTACGAGATTATTGCAAAACATTCAGGTAATTCTATCAAAAAAATTGAGAAAGACAGCGATAGAGATTATTGGATGATTGCACAAGAAGCTAAAGATTATGGAATGATTGATGAGGTATTAACAAGAAACGCATCAAAAAAAGATAAATAATATACAATAATATAATTTAGAAAGTGCCTTAAATATTTATTTATGGCACTTTTATTATAAAATAAAGAAATGGATAAATGTTCGTTCTGCGGCAGAAGCAGAAAAGATGTAAAAATGCTTATTGCAGGTATGGAAGGTCATATTTGTAACGAGTGCGTTGAGCAAGCAGAAAGCATTGTTAAAGAGGAAATTAAAAATGAAAGCACAAAACAGTTACACGGACTTAAGCTAAAAAAGCCCGGCGAAATAAAAGCTTTCTTAGATAATTATATTATTGGTCAAAATGATGCTAAAAAATTCTTATCTGTAGCTGTTTATAATCATTATAAAAGGCTGCTTCAACCTAACACAAAAGATGATGTAGAGATTGAAAAATCTAACATTATTATGGTTGGGCGAACAGGTACAGGAAAAACACTTTTAGCTAAAACAATTGCTAAAATGCTTGATGTTCCTTTTACTATTGTTGATGCCACAGTACTTACCGAAGCAGGTTATGTAGGCGAAGATATTGAAAGTTTACTTACTCGTCTTTTACAATCGGCCGATTACAATGTAGAAAATGCACAACGTGGTATTGTTTTTATTGATGAACTCGATAAAATTGCACGAAAAGGTGACAATCCATCTATTACACGAGATGTTTCGGGCGAAGGTGTGCAACAAGGTTTATTAAAATTACTTGAAGGTGCAATTGTTAATGTACCACCTCAAGGCGGTCGTAAACACCCAGACCAGAAAATGATTCCTGTTAATACACAAGATATACTTTTTATTTGCGGTGGTGCTTTTGATGGCATTGAACGTAAAATTGGTAACAGACTTAATACCAGAGCTGTTGGCTATGGTGCAAAAAGAGGTATAGAAAATATTGATAAAGAAAATCTACTCCAATATATTGCACCACAAGATTTAAAATCATTTGGACTTATTCCTGAAATTATTGGTCGTTTACCTGTTCTTACGCATCTAGACCCTCTTAATAGAGAGGCTTTAAAACGTATTTTAACAGAACCAAAAAATGCCTTAATTAAACAATACACAAAGCTTTTTAAAATTGACGGTATAAAACTTACATTTAAAGATGAAGCCCTTGATTTAATTGTTGACACAGCAGTGAAATTTAAGCTCGGAGCTCGTGGTTTACGTTCAATTTGCGAAGCTGTAATGACAGATGCAATGTTTGAATTACCCGAAAAAAATGTGAAATCTTTTACTGTTGACAAAAAATATGTTGACGATAAAATTAGTAATTATAGTATGAAGAAATTATCGATGAGCTAATAACAACATGGATATTACAGTAATAATTTCGTACTATAAAGCTCTCGAAAATTTAAAAATTATTTTATTGGCTTTGAATAATCAGAGTTCAAATAATTTTGATGTAATTATTTCGGAAGACGATTCTAACAATGAAACAGTAAATTTTATTGAGCAAAATAGAAGAAATTACAGGTTTAATATAACTCATCTTTACCAAGATAACGATGATGGATTTAAGAAAAATGTAATGCTTAATAAATGTATTTTACAATCGAGAAACGATTTTTTGGTATTTATTGATGGCGATTGTGTACCTCATAAACATTTTATTAAAGAATATTCTAAAATTGCAGAAAAATCATATTTTTTCTCAGGTAGAGCTGTACTATTAGACAAAAAAATTACTGAATACACAAAGCAAAATCAAACTTTAAAAAAGCTAAACTTTTTTTCAATATTATTTTCAAAATCTAAAAAGAAAAAAGACGGAATATATTTCCCGTATTTTCAATTATCGGTAAAAACCAAAGGGATTGTTGGTAGGAACTGGGGGGTGCATAAACAACATTTAATTGATGTAAACGGCTTTGATACAGATTATGTTTTTGCAGGCGTTGGCGAAGATGTTGATATTGAATGGCGATTGTTGGCAAATGGTGTTATTAGAAAATCGATTAAAAACAGGGCTATTGTATATCATTTATTTCACGATAAGGTGTACTCTGAAGTAAAGGTAAAAGAAAATTATGAAATATTTTACAAGAAACAAAAAATGAATAATGTTAAATGTTTAAAAGGTATTGAAAACATACAACAATAAAACACACTAAAAACAAGATAATTTCGTTGGCAATAAAAAACGCGTGTCTATTTACAATAAAATATTAGAAAATAGAGAAATAATACATAGGTATTTATATATTTTTGGGCTAACAGTTTTAGGTGTAATGCTTCCGTGGTCGGAGTTTTTAATGAGTGCAGTACAGTTTTTACTGCTTGGTAATTGGATATTAGAAGGAGGATTTAATAACAAGCTCAAAATATTAAAAACTCGTAAAAGCATTTTAATTTTTATATCAATAATTTTAGTGCATTTTATTTGGCTTTTTAACACAAGCGATATTAAATACGCACTTCACGATATTCAAATAAAAATACCACTTTTAATACTGCCTTTAATAATTGGAACAACTCGCTTATTAACAAAAAAGGAACTTCTTATAATCCTTAAGTTTTTTGTTATTTCAGTATTTTTTGCAAGTTTATTTTCTGTTGCAATATATCTTAACTTAACAAAATTTGAATATACCGATTATAGAGAATTATCGGTTTTTATTTCACATATAAGATTCTCTTTAATGATAAATATGGCTATTGTTATTAGCTTTTATTTATTAAAGTATTTAAATAGTACTGAACGAATTATATCACTATTTATTGGAGTTTGGCTATCTGTTTTTTTATTCTTTTTACAAAGTTATACAGGTATAATAATTTTTATAATTATAATATTTGCATCAATAATTAGAGCTATATATAAATTTAAAAAGCCTGTGTTTAAATACGGTATATTAATACTTTCTGTAATTATTTTTATAATATCGGTAGTATGGCTTAACAGCTCAATAAATAAGATTAATAAAACTAACAGTGTTGACATAACTAAATTAGATAAATATACTGTTAACAGGCATAAATATTTAAACGACACATCACAAACAATAAGAGAAAACGGAAATTTAGTTACTATATATATTAACGACTACGAACTTGAAAAAGAATGGAAAAAGCATAGTGAATTACAGTACAATGGCATAGACAATAGAGGAAACTCTTTAAAGTTTACACTGTACAGATACATGGCATCAAAAGGATTAAGAAAAGATTCTGCCGGATTCTCAAAACTTAGCAATAAAGATATTAAGAATATAGAAAATGGGATGCCTAACTATTTATTTGAAAATAAACTTTCGTTATATGTTATACTTTATAAACTTATTTGGGAAATAGAATCAACTACGCATAAACAAAATATTAATAACAAAAGTTTATTGCAAAGGTACGAATACCTTAAAATAGGAAAACAAATATTTAACAATAACATACTTTTAGGTGTTGGCACAGGTGATATACAACAAAAGTTTGATGAATTTTACAAAAAAAACAATACTCTATTAACAAAAAAGAATAGACACAGAACACATAATCAATTTTTAACTTTTTTAATAACTTTTGGAATTATTGGGTTTTCAATAATTATATTTGGATTTATATACCCATTATTTTATGAGCAAAATAAAGAAAAACTACTATTAAGTTATTTCTTACTAATAGCTTTTCTCTCCTTTTTAGATGAGGACACATTAGAAACCCAGCCCGGAGTTACTTTTTTTATCTTTTTTTATATTCTGTTTGTTTTTGCTTATAAAAACAAACAGAATATATAGATTAATAAATTGTTACTTTACTAACATAGCTGCCTTTATTACTTTTTATTGTAACAAAATATAAGCCCGGCTCCCATTCTTTAACATTTATAATTTCAGTATTATTTTCTAATACCCCTGAATATTTTAGCACCCCTAATGCATTGTATATTTCAATATTTTCTGAATAATCTACCGACCTTTTAACTTTAAAATTATTTGTAGCCGGATTTGGATATATTTGCACATAATTATTTATTGATTTTACACCTAATAATTCTGTTACATGCAGTGTTACCGGCACAATTACAGTATCAACATCAGACTCTACTGAGATATTACAAGTATAAACACCTATAGGAATACCGTAAGTATTAAAGTTAAGTAATAAGTTACCTGATTGATTCGCAATTAAATTACCCGATTGATTACTTAAAGTAAGCCAAGTATCGTTAGTTCCATTATTTGTTAATACAAGAAAATCGGTAATACTATGAGGTGTAGCACCATATATATCGCCATCAATTTGATATTGCAAAATTATTGAGTTTTGAATAGCTTGGTCGATAGTTAAATACATAGTTGCAGTAGCAGTTTCGCCATCTTGAATTACACCGTAAGTATTTGCATCTTCTCCATGCCAATTAACATCGCTACCATTACCATGAAGGGTATCCCATAACATAACTCCTCCACTACCACCAACAAAAGCTGTTGCTGAATCTAAAACAACACCTAAAGGAAAACTAATTGTTAAATCTTTTATCCACTCGCTATCAGTACTTCCATTGGTAACAGAAAACTCTAATGATATTGGTATCCCTGTATATACAGAACTTGGGTTTGATTCTAATACAGAGCCATCTACACTTTTAATACTCTTTGGTTCTTCTGTATTATTATAATATAATAACGAAGCATTATCAATGCTTGCAGAATAATTCATTAATCCACCACCAATATTTGTAACTAAAATTGTATCTGTATCTAATTCATCAGTGTGCATATATTTTTCTACAGAACTAACCGAAACTTCCATTTCAGATGGTTCAAAACCAATAGCAGGAAAAATTATATAATCAACCCAAGCAGCATCATCACCATTAGATGTATTTACATCTTTTTCGTAACGCCATTCAAAACTATGCAAACCCGGAGTTACAGGGTAAGTTTGTATAGACCAATCAACATCTCCACTCCATTCTCCTAACAAAACACTATCGACATAAAAACGAAGAAAATCGTAATTACTTTCTGATGAAACTTTTTTATAAAAAGAGATTGTACCATTAGTTGCAACAGTACCTGTTAATTTTAATGTTGAAACTTCGTTATCGTTAATATCGCCACTTTGTATTGCATAGTTGCCCTCATAAACTGTAGTAGATTGTACAAACCAATCGGCATTGCCCATTGTACCCCACGGATAAGTATCCATTGTACCTGTTTCCCAATTTTCTGTAATCAATCCTATTCCTACATAAATATTATTATCAGAATGGAATGATAAGTCGCCATCAATATCAGATTCTATTGTACTAACCGTACTTTCAGGAGTGTTTGCATCGGCGGTAATACTTAGCGTTACTATCCAAACAGAATCAGGATTTAATACACTACGTGTATTATTTATTACCGAGTTTATTGTAATATAACTATCGGTTGGTGTGTATGTTGAAATCAAGTTAACTCCTTCAGAGCCACCTATATTTTTATAATAAACTAATAAATCTGCCGTTTCACCCGGATCTAAAATATTATTATTTCCATCAATAATTTCGGTATTAATTATATCGATACGTGGAGCTCGTGCCACAAAATTAACAGTATCGCTTGCGGTAACTTCATCGGTTTGAACATTTACCACAAAAGTTAATAAAGTATTATCCGGCACAAGCTCGCTAACTTTAAACTCGAAAGCATCGGTCAATGTAACTGTTTCGCCTATATTTATTATTGAATGCGATTCGGTACTATCAATAAGCGAATAATTAGGGTCGTTATCAATTAACTGTAACTGAAT
Source organism: uncultured Bacteroidales bacterium (assembly GCA_947311115.1). Taxonomy (GTDB): domain Bacteria; phylum Bacteroidota; class Bacteroidia; order Bacteroidales; family JAFGXI01; genus DYMG01. The sequence continues at coordinate 24,091 of CAMZKE010000084.1, forward strand.
ATTATTTAACGATGCTTCGCCAACATTAGTTAAATCTAACGAAAGTTGAGCAATTTCGCCATACTCAAGAATATTATCATCGGAAGTAGATACTTGATAATTAGAAAATAGCAAACCTCTATCAGTAAATAAAAAGCCTTTTGTTGTTTCTAACCAGTTATTATCAATAACTTTAACAAATAAAGAATCACCTTGAAACTCCTCTGTTAACACACCCGAAAGCACACCATTATCATCAATATGTAAACCAACAGGAAATGGTTGTGGTTCTAAAATTATTCTTGTATTAGGAACGTAAGCTTGCCCGTAATTAAATAGTTCTTGATAATTAATTTGGTCGCCATTACCTAAGTACGATGTCCATTCCGGATCAGTAGGAGTAGAACCATCGCCGTAATCGAAATATATTTTTCCATCAGGAAATAATGTTATCATGTATTTAAAAGTTATTCCGTTAAATACTGATTCCCAATAAATTTTTGCATAAGAGTTTGTACCTTCATATCTTATTGTTGATGAAGTAGATTCGCCATAAAAAGGAGCTATTCCTTTAAAATATCGATACAATACACTATAGTCTCTGGCATAAGGAACTCTGGCATCTTCAACATCAAACATTAATGCACCATATTTTGAAGCGGTTCCGGTATTATATTTTTTACCATAGAAAGGAAAGTCAAAATTAAGATTAATATTATTGTAACCCGACACAACTGCACCTGTAATAGGCACAAATGTGTTTGATACAGTTGTTACTTTATAAGAATAAAGCGGAAACCATTTATATGGCTGTGCACCGCCAACAGCATCAATTTGTGTAGAATACGGATTGTTTAAATCGGCACGTGGAATGGTGTCAGTAGTAATTTGAACATTTGAGTAATTAACATTAGCATTTACCGACAACAATGTATTTCCATTATCAACAATAGGTACGTTTGTTTGCGATGATGTATATTCGTTTACTCCATTTGTATAATCTATTACAGAAAAAGAATTTACTTGTCCTGTTCCTTCGTTTGCAGGGTCAGCTTCTTCTATATAAAGAAAATATTTAGCTTGCTGATTTGGTTCAACATAATTTAACAATGTAGTTAAATCTAATCCAAACTCTATAGTTTTATCGTTTTCAGCACTTCCTCCTTGCATATATAGTGCGTCACCTTGAAATCTAAATATTGGAAATTCTTTAATATGCTCAGGAAAATTAGATGATAAATCGGTTGATACACCTGCCATTACTTTTATTTTATCTCTGGAATTATAAGTTAAATTAACTTTGGCGGTTAATAATGGTTGATAATTTTCCTTTGGGTCAACAATGTAAACAGCTTTATCCCATAATCCGCCTTGAGCGTTATGATATGCTAACATGCGATACATAACATAACAAAAGCCGGAATCTGCCCACACAATAGGACTTGAACTGCCGTTATATGTGTTCACAATAGTAATAGCACCAATTTCCCAATCACGCATATCAACAATACCATCGCCTGTAATATCAATATCATTTGTGTATTGCCCATCGTTATTATAATCGTAACGAACAGAATCGTTATATCCTATTATAGACATTGAATGTGATGTATTTGAGAAGCCGGTAATAATATGTTTTCCGCCTTCAGGAGTACCTGCAGGAACTGTATCGGGTTCGTAAACATGATTTGCATAAAAAAATGCCATTCCGCCATATTGCGAATTTTCTAGATGGTCGTGTAAATAATGTTTTAAAATATCTAAGCCCTCCGGAGTACCTACATGGATTACCGATAATCCGTTACTTCTATTTTGCATTAGCGAATAGTATTTATCGTAACCTGTTAACCAATGTGTCATTGCAGGGTCGGATAATACATTGTTGTTTGTAGGTATATTTGGTATTCCACAATCTCTAATAATATCTTGTCCTTCAATAGAGCTTGCTCCACAAACAGTATTGCCTATGTTCATAAAATTATATGTAAAACTATATGCATATCTGTTAATGTCTTGCAATGCATCTGTATTTCGTTTTCTATTAACTTCATAGGTATATACGTACCCCTCGCTAGAAGCTTGCCCACAACTACAACCTCTTTGCCAAAATATACCACGCCAATATAGAGTTTGCGAATTGTCAACCATATATGGTAATGGCGATTTGTTTTGTAAATATGCTTTAGATACGTTTACTTCAGGTAATGATTTTAATCTTATTGAATCTTTTTTTGATAATTTAAAATCCTGAATACCACCATTATATTGTGAAAAAATTAAAAACGGTATTAAAATAAATGCAAATATTAATATACGTTTCATAGTAAAAAAGTTTGCTACAAGTTAGTAAAAAAAAGTTAAAACGTAAGTATTAACATCTAATTTTCAATTAACGAATAATCTTAAAAGATAAAAAAACAAATAGAGGTCAGTAGTTACATGCGTTTAACCTTGCCTTCATCGGTCAACTCAACAGCACATACAACTTTCTTTTTATTGCTTTGGTAACTTCTTCCAACCTTTCCTTCTTCTTTGCCTCCAATTACAAATTCATCAATATGAACATTGCCATCAATTGGGTGATTTTCTGTCGACTTCATAGCTTCCCTAATCTTATGCATAAATAGTCTTGCCGTTTTTTCGGTTACTCCAAAACGCTCTGGCATATAGCTTACAGATAAACTCTTGGTGGTAGTTGCCATTTCAAAACAAAATCATTTAATTTAAAATACCGACATAGTCAGCACCATAAAACGATTCAATGTAATTTTCTTTAATAAATGAACCATCATTAAGAACAATTATACCTGAACTTAACATTTTAAAAAATGAATAATTAATTTGATTATATGAACGAATTAATAAATTACGCGCTCCTATTTTATTTTTTAAATTAAGTTTAGCTTTTTCTTGTATATCTCCTGATAAATAATTCTCAAAAGTATAATTTACATCAGTATTAATTGGTAATACCACTCCACTTAAATCATTTGCAAATTTAAATACTTTTGTATTTTCGGGCAGAATAATTACTAATAAAATTAATATAAAAACACTCTTATATAGCTTCATTAATGTCTTTAAAAGATGGCAAATGTAATAATTATAATATAAAAATATGCTTACTCATTTATTTTAAATTTTTGTTCTATTAACCACTGAATATCAAACTGTAATTGACTATTTTCTTGCACATTATTATCTTTTGCTTTTTGCTTTATAGAATTATAATACTTTTCGCTTTTTTTAATTTTGTTTTCAATTTTTGATTTAATTTGATTATAGAATTCATTTTGATTAAAGATCCAAATAATATCAAGTTTTAATTGTTCATCAACACTTATGTTATTAGCCTTAGCTTTATCTATTATTATTTTATATAACTCTTCATTAGAAACAATATTACTAATTTCTCTGTCTAACGAAAAGCTTTTACTAATTTCTTTAAAATTTAAAAACACATATAATTCATCAATAAAGTTAAACGCAAAATCATGAGATAATCTAGAAGTTGTTTCAATTATTAAAAATGCATCTCTATTTATAAATTCATTTACATCATCTATGTCTTTTTCTTTTAGTCCTTTGTATCTTGTAGGCCATTTAACATAGTCGTTATAATACAAAAATAGACTATTAGAATCTAATAAATTATCATAAAATGGATAGAAACCATAAAAACTTTCTGCAAAACTATCACCTATTACCAAACAATTAGGCTTTTTTGCATTTTTTACACCAATTTCTATTTTAGGATAGTAGTATCTTATCTTTTTTAGAGGTAGCAACAAATTTACTATATCTTCTAAATCATTATCATAATACCTGGCAGTATCAGATAGCAACAGCCCGGTTCTTTTTATATTAGGTTTAGGTAAGCTCAATAAATTATTAAGTTCAGAAAAAATTGAATCGGCAACTATTGTTGAATAATAGCCACTCCAATGAATACCATATTCACAAAGAAGAGGATATTTTGATGTATCTTTTACGCAATTAAAATACTTATTAAAATCGATATAATTTATTTTATATTTATCAAATAGCTTGGTTATAACATTATAATTTATTGAATCCTTTCGCAAACGCCAACGATTTTTAGGTATACTATTTTTATATATAAATGCTTTATTAGGGGCAATGACAAACAGTAACACTTTACCATCCTTTTCTAAAATTTGTTGAATATTGCTAATTTTCTTGGTAAAATTATATAAACTATCGTACCCCAAAAAGTCTAAACCTAATATCGAATTAATATAATCTTGATGAATAAATTTTCCATTATTAAGAGCTATTATTTTGCCATTATTTAAAATATTAAAAACAGAATAATTAATTTGATTATTTATTCTTATCAACACATTTCTTAAACCAATATTATTCTTTATGTTTGATGATACAACATCTTGAATATTACTTGATAAAAAGCTATCAATGCTTAAGGTAACTTCTTTATATGATGCATTAGCAACACCGTTTAGTTGTTTACCTGAAGAAAAAGACAAAATCTGAAATACACCAGGTATTACCAAGACAATAAGTATACCTACATAAAATATTGCTTTAAAAAAGCTCACTTATTTATTAATTTTCACATTACAAAGGTAAAAATTATTTTATTTATTAAACTATATTTATTAACCACTTACAATAAAAACAATATTTCTTTGTTAAAACGCTATAAGTGTTTATTTTTGATAAATATAAAAAACTTTTATGAAAGTTGGAGTTGTAATACCATCGTATAAAGTAAAAAATCAAATATCTGAAGTTATAAATAAATTATTGGCTTTTGATTTTTCAATTTATATTATTGATGACAAATGCCCCGAAAATTCGGGCAAATTTGTGGAAAATAATTACAATAACGACAATATAAAAGTAATATACAACGAAAAAAACTTGGGAGTAGGAGGCGCTGTTAAAACCGGTTATAAGCATGCACTGGCAGAAGGATGTGAAATTATTGTAAAACTTGATGGCGATGGACAAATGGACCCTGAATTAATACCCAATTTAATTGCCCCAATTGTAAATAAAGAAGCCGATTATGTAAAAGGAAATAGGTTTTTTAATTTAGAAACATTAAGAAAAATGCCTTTTTTTAGGTTAATTGGTAATAGCATACTTTCTTTATTAAATAAAGGAGTAAACGGTTATTGGGATATTTTAGACCCAACTAATGGTTTTACAGCAATTCATAAAAATGCTTTAAAATTAATAAATCTTAAAAAGCTTGATAATCGTTATTTTTTTGAAAGTGATATGCTTTTTAGGTTAAATACTATTAAAGCTGTAGTACAAGATATGCCTATGAATGCTTTATACTCAAATGAAAAAAGTAATTTAAATGTATTTAAAGTTATTTTTGAGTTTCCTCCAAAATATTTTATTAGGTTTATTAAACGAATATTTTACACTTATTTTTTACGAAATTTAAATATTGCAACATTCGAACTTATTTTCGGTTTAGTTTTATTTATTTTTGGTATAATTTTCGGAATATTAAAATGGAATGAGAGTGTTAATACGGGAGTTGTAGCATCAACAGGAACAGTTATGATAGCTGTACTTCCTATAATTTTAGGATTTCAACTATTACTTTCTTTTTTAAATTTTGACATTAGTAACATCCCTACAAAACCATTATCAAAAAATAATTTTAAATTTTAATTTCATTAATGACATTCATTAATTATATAAAAAAAAACCACTCAATAATTGCAATATTAATTATTTCAATATCAATAATTTACAATATTTCAGGTAAAGACTGGAAGTACGATAACAATATAATAAATTGGGACGTAAAATCGTATTATGCATATCTACCTGCAGCAATTATATACAAAGATTTAAGTTTTGAGTTTGTTTACACAAACGACAACACTAAATTTTTACGAAATAATATATGGACTCAGCAACTTAAGAATGGAAATAAAATAGTAAAAACAACTATGGGAATGTCGTATATTTATTTACCGGCATTCGTTACAGCTCATATATTGGCAAAGCCATTAGGTTATAGCGCTAATGGTTTTACATCGCCTTATAAAGTAGCATTAAACATATTAGCACTAATATACTTAATAATAGGGTTAATATATTTACGTAAAGTATTGATGATTTTAAAACATCAAGAATTAATTATTTTTATTACAATAACAACAATAGGGATAGGTACAAACCTTTTATTTTACTCAAGTATTGAACCATCAATGAGCCACTTATTTAATTTTACACTAATTACAATATTTATTTACAATACTATAAAATGGCACGAAAATAAAAACATTAGAAATATTGTATATTTAGGCTTACTTGGTGGATTAATTACACTAATACGACCAACTAACATATTTGTATATTTTCTATTTGTGTTTTGGGGTATAAATTCATTTAACGAGCTAAAAGAAAGGTTTGTATCGTTTTATACAGATATTAAAACATACTTATTTCTTATCTTATTATTTATTGTTCCATGGATTCCACAACTTATTTTTTGGAAAATACAAACAGGCAATTTTTTATTTTTTTCGTATGGAACCAACGAAAGATTTTTCTTTAATAATCCACAAATATTTAATATTCTTTTCTCGTATTGGAAAGGTTGGTATGTATATACTCCAATTATGCTTATTGCAACAGCTGGTTTATTTTTTTTACACAAAAGACAAAAAGGGTTATCTGTTATAATAAGTATATATTTGGCTATTATGATATATATTTTATCATCGTGGTGGTCGTGGTGGTTTGGCGGTGGTTTTGGCAACCGAGCATTCGTTGATTTTTATGGAATTATGGCAATACCATTTGCCTCAATTACTGCATTTTTTGTAAATAAAAAATTTTTAAATATTATTTACAGTATAGTAATTATTGCACTAATATATTTAAACATTTTTCAAACAAAACAATATATTAATGGTGTAATTCATTATTGGAGCATGACAAAAGAACTGTATTGGGAGCAATTTCTAAAGTCACGAAAAACCATTAATTTTTATAATATGTTAAAAATTCCTGATGATAGTTTGGCTCATTTAGGAATATATAAATTAGTACCTGCAAAATCACAAAATAGCGCTACAGATATTCCTGCATCAAAAAGAGACGATAACTATGTTATTTTTAATTATAACACAAAATTAAAAAATGAAAAAGCTATAATTCTTAATAAATCAGATTACATTAATTATTGTTTTAATAAAATATATAATAATTTAAGTAGCAATAAAACAAAAATAAAATTATTTGATAGACATAGAGTTCACCCAAAACAATACAACGATTTATTATATTGCAAAGCAGAGCCATTTATTGAGAATAATATTAACGAAATTAATGTTAATTTTAATGTTTTTGATATTAATTATCAACCAGTCGGCTGTATATTGGTTTTATCTATTGAAAAAGATGGTAAAACGAAATTTAGAAAAGAAAAGATTATTACCTGCGACGAAGAAATATCTGAGATTATAACCCTTCCTAAAAACACTGATAAAACAGATATTGTTAAAGTATATATATGGCAAAATTCTGAAAACAAAATGGTTTTCAGAATTAGTAATTTTAATCTTTATGTAAAATAGTGTATGTAAGAAAATACATTATCTTGTTTATTCTATTTCTAAACTATACAAAACACCTTTTAAATCTTCGGTTGAGAAAGGAATATTTTCTTGTTCAAAAGGAGAATCTGGCCACCAATGAGAGAAATGAAATTCCTGAGTAACAACACAAAGCATTTGATTATTTGGGATGTTTGTTATTTTATCATTCATGTAACCAACTACCTTCAAGTTATTTTTATCTTTACCTATTCGCCAAATAATTTCGGTTGGTTTCCATTCTATCTGAAAATAATAATACTCTCCTGCAAATAACTCATCATCTGCAATCGGTTTTTTAGATGTAAGTGCATGGTAGTATTCGTCCCAGCGATTTGCCCAAAATGTATCGGTTTTATATATAATTTTTTTTGCACCTTTAAAAACACTATCCGGCTCTTGGCAAGCCAAATCGAAATTTGTGCAAGCTACCATTACTTTATCTTTATGCGAAGCAGGGTCTGGTTTTCTGTCTTTTTTATTTTTATATGATGTTAACGGCCAATTTTCTGCGGTTTTTATTATCTCAAAATCTATTTCGGAATATGTAATAACAGGCACTCTTTTTTCTGTTTTTGGAGCTCCGTAATATGGCATATACCCACCTTTATTACATTTTCTACGAGTATTCCAATCTAAACTATTTTCGGTAATTAGCCAAAGTGCATTGGTTAAACCTGTCCAAACATTATCCTTATTTAACATTTCCGACATTTTTACTTTATAAGTAAATTTGCCGTAAGTAAAGCCGTTTCTTGTAATAATTCCTACATTTTCTTTTTTATATTCGCCTTCTTTATTTGCCGGATTTTTAAACCATAACGTAGAGTCGTTTTCATTTACTCCAAAAGTTTTTCCCTGACTATTTGAGTTTGTAAAAAATATTTTCTTTCGTTTATCGTTTCCAATTAGCTTATTCTTATTATACTCTTCAATTGTATATCCTTTTGATAAAATATTGCATTTAACCGGTGTATTTAATATCGGGTCTTTTGATGCTCGCTTATTAGGATAATACTCAAAAGCAGCATTTTTCTCCATATAAATACTATTGTTAACATATTTATTAAAATTCGATGTGTCAATATTTTCAAGCTCTTTATTAACATAAACGCCCTTTATAATAGGCGGTTTTGCTTTAACAGTAATAAACGAATCTAATTTTATAATCTTACCAACACCATTATGCGATGCAAAATATTTGTATGGGTTTACGTAATTACCTTCTGCGTTTTTAAGCGATATATTTCTTATATAATCAGGTATTTCTTTCAGCTTACTTGAATCAACTATTACAATAAGCAAACTATACCTACCAACTCTTAGGTTTCGTTGCCATCTGTTATTAATTTTTCGTTTTTTTTGATTATCTGTAATAATCCATTTTGCATCGTTATATAGTTGAGTTTTATAATCAATATTATTATCTATCGCTTTTTGTTCTATTTGCTTTTTCCATTCGCTTTGCGAATCTATATAATTCATAAAATCATTAATAGAATCTTTATAAAAATATACTCTATTATAATGAAAAAACTTGTTTTCGTTTCTTGGATTACCCGCTATATTAAATTTAATAGTTACTGTATCGTGAGCAATTTTTTTAAATTCTATATCGGTATTTAACCAACTACCATAAAAGTTTTCGTTTGAAAGCAATGAATTATCATCGAATTTATAACTTTCGTTTTGGTAGTATATTTTAAAATACTTCCCTTTTAAACCCAAAGTATTTAAAACTAATTTATTTGAAATTTTAAAACCATCGTTATACGAATTAGCATAATCTAATTGAATATTTCTATTTGAAATAATATCTACCTTAATTTCAGGCTTTGATACGCAAGAAAACATCAAGGGTAGAAATAATAATATTATAAAATATTTAATTTTCTTCATTTCTCTCATTTTTAATTTTATTGTATTGCCATTCAGCATCTAGGCGTAGCATTTTAGTAAAAGTTAAATTATTCTTTTTGGCTTTTTCTTCAATATACTTAGTTAATTCCGGAGAGTTTAAAACCTGATTTATATTTTTTTGAACGCCAAATTCTTCAGAGTAATATTCTTCGATGAATTTATCAGCCATAATTTTTACTTGTTTTTCAAACTCTATATTATATGTTGTTTTATTGTTTTTTGCATTTTCGTTTATTTTATTTTGTAAATTAGTATCGTTACTAATTTCATTAATATAATATTTATTTAGCGAATCTAAGCTATTAGGTTTCAGCAAAAAACTCACTTTTCCCCCAAAACCAAAAGGAAACCTGTGTAATGTTGCCTGCGAAGCAAAAAGAACTATTACATCTTGTGCTAAGAGTTTTTTCGATAAATTTATTTCTGATACAGGTTTAACAGTTTCAGTTCCGTTTACATTTTCTCTTGCAGTATTAAAATAGTACCAAAAACCACCCCAATCAAATACATTATGAGGTATAAGCTGACTATAAGCCTGCCAATAATAGCTATCTGAAATAACTAGTGTTTTAGGCTTAACTTTATTAATTGTATCATATTTGTATTTTGGGTATGGCATTTTTTCGCGTTTTAAGTCGAAAAGTAAATTCATTACAAGTTCAGCATCAAAATCCGGCGAATGATTTTCCTCACTTAACTCTATTGGTTTTATTATCGAAAAATCGGGCAAATCAACAGATTTATATTTTTCAATTGCTTTAATTAAGGTATCAATACCTATCGCCATTCCATAACTTGTCCAATGCAATCCGTTTTTAGGAAATAATGGTAATGTAGTTGTATCTTTTATTTCATTGAAATATTTTACTAAATCTAAATAATTTACATTTAAACCATCAAACGATTTTATGTATTCAGAATAATTAGATTTATTTTTTTTTTGTATAATGAGATGGTATATATTCAGGATAAAAACTAGCCTTACTAGGTAAAAAAACTGTTAGCAATGTAATATTTTTTTTGGCGAAGAAATCTTGTAAATTCTTTATTGTTGTTGATGTTTTATTTAAATTTTCATCACCAATATAATTGTCACCCGTATAGTTTTCGATATAACTTTCTAAGTATAAAAAATTATTTTTACCAACTACCCCTTCATTATTATTTGCTATGCTAAAAAACGAATAATCAAGCTGATTTTTTATTCTTGTTAGTAGCGGTTTTGCATTCAAATTATCTGAAACATAATCTTCTTTTTGTGTTTGAAACGAATTATCAAGCCAAGATTCCGCTGTAAAAACAGGATTTTGCACCGGTAAAAAACTTCCATTTAGTTTGGTATAATGAAACAACTGAAAAACTGAATCAATAGCTGGAAATATTAATACCAATAAAAAAAAATAGTAAATTGTTCGTTTCATCTAAAATCTGAAATAAATAAACGGATTAAAACCGGAGGCAATAATATTTGCCGATGAAATAATTAATAAAATAAACATTAATACCCCCAATAATATTATTTGAGAGTTTGAGTATTTTTCTTTAAAGAAAATAAACTGCTCTAATTTTAAACCTTTTTTTAATAAAGTTATATACGAAAACAAAACTGCAACTATCAAAATATACCAAAATTTACTATCAACATAATAGTTTGAAAAATTAAAACTAAAAAGTTCTTTTATATAAAATATTACTTGATTTAATGATGTTGCTCTAAAAATTACCCATCCAATAATTGTAATAAACGATGTAATTATAACGCTTGGTATTTTACCTATTTTTGAAAATACTTTTAGCAAAAACAATCTATCCATTATTAAGAAAAACCCATGAAAAGCCCCCCACAATATAAAGTTCCACGCAGCACCGTGCCAAAAGCCGGAAACAATAAATACAAATGCTAAATTAAAATACATACGTTTTACAGTAACTTTATTTCCTCCTAGAGGTATGTACAAATAATCTTTCATAAATCTGCCTAATGTAATATGCCATCTACGCCAAAACTCTGTAATATTTTGTGATATATACGGATTATTAAAGTTTTCAGGGAATTTAAAGCCCATCATACGCCCAAGCCCTATTGCCATATCTGAATATCCTGAAAAATCGAAGTAAATTTGAAAAGTATAAGATAATATTCCTACCCATGCAATATTGGTTGTTAATTGAGGTTCGGTTAAAGCAAACACCTTATCAGCTTCAGCACCTAACACATTTGCTATTAATACTTTTTTAGATAAACCTATTACAAATCGGTAAAACCCAATTATCTTATTATCAATTGTTTCAAATTCTTTTCTATCGTTTAATTGGTCGGCTATTTCGTTATACCTAACTATTGGTCCCGCAATTAACTGAGGAAATAATAAAATATAAAGCAAGTAATCTGCTATTGATTTTAATGGTTTATGAACTTTTCTATATACATCAACCGAGTAAGTTAATGCCTGAAATGTGAAAAAAGAAATACCTATTGGAAGTGCTACTTTTGTCCATGCCACATTTTCGCCTCCCATCAAATTAATTACATAATTTAAATTTTCGACAAAAAAGTTAGCATATTTAAAATATGCAAGTAAGCCTACCTTTAGCACAACAGAAACAGCGAGCAACCTCTGTCTCAATCTTTTATTATCAGATGAATCTATTTTATTTACTATAAAATAATCGACAATAATTACCGATGCAACAACAAAAACAAACTTTGGTGCTCCCCAAGCATAAAACAACAAACTTGCAAATAATGCCCAGTAATTTTTGTATTTATGAGGTGTTAAATTATATACTATTAAAAATATTGGTAAAAAATAAAACAGAAACAGCGTACTACTAAAAACCATAAGTTAGTTATTTATATTAAATTTATTTTCTATAATCCATTGTGCATCAAAAGCTAATTGCGAATCTTCTTTATAGCCATTATTTTTTGCTTTTTCCTTTATTGAATTATATAAATTTTTATTGTTTTTTATTTGTTTTATCATGCCATCAAGAATTTTTTTATAAACAGGAGTTTGCTTAAATGTCCAAATAATATCGAGCAATAATTGTTCTTTCACACTCATATTATTACTCTTAGCTTTCTGTTTTATAGAACTATAATATACCGAGTCTTGCATTATGTTATACTCAATTTTACCTAATGAAAAATCTTTTTTAATTTCATCAAATTTTAAATAACTGTATAATAGATTCACAAAATTGTCGGTAAAATAGCTATCTATATTTGCAATTGTTTCTACAATAACAAACACATCTCTATCTTTTATTTGGTCGTAAAAATCGAGATCATCAACTTTTTGTTGTTGATATTGTTTTGGCCATCCAACATGACTGCCATAATACCAATACTTACTATCTTTTGTAAAAAGACTATCTAAAAAAGGATAAAACCCAAAAAAACTTTGAGTAAAGCTATCGCCTATTAGTAGGGCATTTGGTTTTTTTGAATTATTAGCAAAAGTAATTTCAGGGTAATATACTTTATCTCCTTTTGTTGAAAAAAGTAAATTAGCTAACTCCTCTAAGTCGTTATCTGTAAACCTGTAATGTGTATTAGTTTCTTCTCCTTTTGATATTTTAAAGGCAGCGTAATTATAATTTAATGATGAGTAAATATATGAAAACAACGAATCGGCAGCTATTACAGAAGTATAACCACTCCAATGTATTCCATATTTTGGAAAAACAGGATATTTTAAACTATCTTTTATGTTATAAAAATAATCTTGAAAGTCTATATAGTTGATATGTTTATCACTTAGTACTTTTGTTAAGACATCGTAATTTGTTGAATCATTTTTGTGTTGGCAATGTTGCTTTTGTATATATTCTTGTTTAAAATAAGCTTTATTGGGGGCTAATACAAGTATGATATTTTTGTTCTGCTTTTTTAACTTGTTTTGTACGTATAATAACTCATCAGTATATTTATTTATCTTGTTTATTCCGCCATAATCGTTACCATAAAACGATACTAAATAATCATAAAAAATAAAAGAGCCATCGCTAAGTACAATTGTAGATTTTGTTTTGTTATATAACGAATATTCTATTTGATTAAATGTACGAATAAAAAAATTGCGAAGTCCTATATTCTTTTTTATTACCTTAGTTACATATGTTTGAAGTTCGCCTGAAAAAAAATTGCTTAAATTCGCTTCGACTTTTGTAGATTCAGGTGCGACAACACCACCCAATTTTTTACACAAACTAATATTGAACTCTCCTAATACCGATGGTATTAACAACGAAATAATAAAGGTTATATATATTATTTTTTTTACAAGCATATTTTAATATTGTCAGCAACAAAAGTATATATTATTGTTTTATTTTTTTATTAGTTTTAGAATTTATATAAACATAAGGATTTAGTAACGAAACATTCTCATTCCCAGCATTCCAAAAATACATTCTAATTTGGTCGTTCGAATCTAAAATCTTTGGTATAGGAACTGTAAAAATTCGTTTACTATTATTCTTTTTAAAAGCTTTTAAAGGAAACATTTTCCACGAATAAATATTATTTTTGTTAACATATTCTACAACAAATAAAGCACTATCAGAAGTTATTTCATTTAACGGTGTATATACAACTTTTGCCGAATCTAAATTGTTTTTAAAGGCAAATAACGAGTTTATTTTAAACATACTACTAAACCTCTTATTTTTATCCAAATACACTAACGAATCGTATTTAAAAGTAGTTTTATTTGTATCTAACTCATTAATATATTTTATTGGTTTATACTTTTTATCAGGATATATTTTTCTTAATTCAGAAGCTACTACACCGGCTAATTTCTTCTTTCCTTCTGTGGTATAGTGTTCGGTTGGATATTTTTCGTAAAAACAACTTCCGTTTGACAATCTATGATTATCGATAATTAATGCTCTTGAATTCTTATATTTTTCTATAAATATTTTTACGTTTTTGTCTAAAATATAAGGTATTACATCGCCAACCATTATTGTAGCTTTATCAATATCTTCGGGCAAAATATTAAAAACCAAATTCCAATTTCGTTTTTTTGCTAAATCAATTATTTTATCGAATTGTTTAAATCTGATATTATTTACAGTATCTAAAGTATAAGCAAAAGCCTTAATAATGTTACACTTAAAATTTAATTTATCGTTATCAGGCTCATCTTTAACAGTTTTGTAACCACCTTTACATACACACATCGAATCTAACTCAATAATATTTGCATTTATTTTATATTTAGGAAAAATAAGGGTGTCTTGTCGCCAAGCAGTTTTAAATTGTTTCTCTCTCTCCTTTTTTGAAACATTATCGTAATAATCTAAAGAGAGTAATAAACGCCTGAATATTAATGGGTAATTAGTATTCATCATAAGTTCCATTTGTGAATATGCTGTTTCTGTTTCGGAATACAACCAAAATGCACCAAACGAACGCATATTTACACATACTACAACTGTTTTTATTGGCGATGATTTTGGTATATTTTCAAGTACTGAATAGAATGCACCTGCGTGCATATAGCCTTTATTTATTGCATTAACACGTAGTTGAGGAAATTGTTTGTCAATAAATCCGGAAACGGTATATCCTACTTTATCTGTAATAGGGTGAAAATAATTTGACGATGATGATATGTACAAAATATCGGTTGAGTCTTTTATTTGATTTAATGAATCGAGAACATCTGCATATTTGCTTCTGTCAAATTTCCATAAAGTATGTTTATAAGTTAAGTTAACTGCAAACAGCAGAGCTATAAACATAATTATTTTTATTAATATTTTCTTAAATAATTCCATTTATTAAAATTGAAAATAAATAAAAGGGTTATTATCAATTCCGGAAAGTGTAAAAATTGCAAATAATAGAATAAAATACACAAACCATCTTACAACAATATTATTTTTATCAATCCACTTATCAATACGTGTATTATAAAGTACAATATCAGAGATAATAAAAACAGATAAAATAATATAAATTTTTGTGGGAATATCAATATTATTTTCAATTCTCCAATTATTATTTACCGATTTAAACATTTGTATTGCTTCGTTAAAACTTTGAGCTCTAAAAAATACCCAAGCAGCTGTAGCTATTATAAATGTTTTTAAAAACAAGAAAGTAACCGTAAATTTATTTTCTTTTAATTTAAACTTAAATAATTGCGATAGCATTTTTTCAAAAACAAGAATAAACCCATGAATTGCACCCCAAATAACAAAAGTCCATGCTGCTCCATGCCACAAACCACTAACAATAAATACTATTAATAAATTTATATAAACTCTATATACTTTAACTCTATTTCCTCCGAGTGATATATACAAATAGTCGCGAAACCATGTTGAAAGAGATATGTGCCAACGACTCCAAAACTCTGCAATATTTTTTGATAAATATGGCGTTTTAAAGTTATCCATTAGCTTAATACCCATAATTAATGAAGTTCCTATTGCAATAAGCGAATATCCGTAAAAATCGGAGTAAATCTGAAATGAATAAAAAAACATTCCTATTAATATACTCCACGAATTATATATTTCAGGTTGTGCAAAAATTTTATCAACATAAACTGAAATATTATCGGCTATAACCATTTTTATTGCATAGCCATAAAGCATTAAACGTAAGCCATTTGCCAAATTACTGTATGTAAGTTTTATTTTTTCACGAAATTGTGGACCTAAACGAGAAAATCTTTCAATTGGACCTGCAACAAGCTGAGGAAAAAATGAAACATAAAGAGCAAAAATTCCAAAATGTTTTTCCGGTTTTTGGTCTCCCCTATATACTTCAATGGTATAACTTAGTGTTTGAAATGTATAAAACGAAATCCCTACAGGTAATAATAAATTATACTCAGGCATATCGTAAAAAATATTATAATGATTAAGTATTAAACGTATATTTTCGTTAAAGAAATTAAAATATTTAAACAAAAATAATATTCCTAAATTAGATACTAAGCTTATTATTAAAAGTAACTTTTTTGTAGTTTTTTTATTTGCTTTATATATTCTGTGACTTAAATAATAATCAATAACTGTTGAACCCAAAATTAAAATTGCATATTCGGCTTTCCAACTCATATAAAAGTAATACGATGCAATAGTTAGCATTACCCATCTGTATTTATGAGGTATTATATAATACAAAAGTATTACTACCGGAAAAAACAATATAAAATGTACTGAATTAAATAACATATTATTTTAATCTTTTACTTCTTTCCAATTAGAGAGGTTAAAACTATTATTTTTTATTCTATAATGCTTAGCAACCCCAAGTTTTTTTACATTCAAAACATCGCCTTTCCATATTGTAAAATACGAATCAATGGTTCTATTTTTATTATAAGTTACTGTATCTGTATTATATAAAAAGTCTATTGCGTTATAGTTACTCATAAACTGCTTATTTATTTTAAGTTTTCCTTTAGCATTAAAATCTTTAACCATTAGCAACGGGTTTAAACGCCAAAATACATGTTTTCGTATTTTTAATGGATTATTAGCCCAATCTACCGTTGATTCAATATCCGGTTCGCCTTTATACATACCCCAAGCTGCACCATGGTCAGAAACAATAATTATTTTAGTGTTATCATAAACACCTTCTTGCTTCATCCATTTAATCCACTTTACAAAATGCTGCATATACCATTTATTAACTTTATACGGATGAACATCTGTTTCCATATAACCATTGTCGTTTACAATATTCCACGGTGCATGAATTGAATGATCGTGAATATATATAAACCTAGGTTTATCAGTTTCTACAGCTTCGGAAATATATGGTAATAATCTAGGGAAATTATACCTTTCGTACGAGTACTTAAACGAGTTATCATTACTCTTTTCATTAATTAATGGCTTATTTAGCCATTCTGTTTTATTATATATTTTAGGTTTTAAAAATAATGGGACACTATACAGCAACGCATTTTCGTACAATCTGTTTTTCCAAATATCTTTATTATTTCCTAAATTAATTTTTGTTGAATATTTAGTCCATACCTCATTCCAAAATGGAATATATTCATCAAACTGTTTATCGGTTAAACCGGAATAATGCATAATAGTACTCGTATATTCATAACCATGTTTATGAGCTTCAGCAACAAAATTTAATGATGCATTTCTAATTTTATCCTTATAAGTTATATCTGAATTATTATTAATATAAGTTAGTTGTCCTTTTTCTCCATCCAATAACGCACACAACGATGCATGAGTATAATTTGATGCAGACACAATATTAGGAAACCACTGAAAACCTGAAAAATCGTTTTCAAAATTGGGTTCTTCTTTCAACAACTTATTTATATACCAACCTTGATATCCATCAGCTAATACAAAAACAATGTTCTTTTTATTTTTTGAAAATTTTACTTTAGAAACAACATTACTATTTTGTTCTATTAACGAAATATAAAAATAACCTGATTTTATTGCACTTGTAACAGATTGAAAAATTACTAAAATATTTAAAACCAACAATATATAAATTGTAAGTTTAAAGTATTTATTTTTTATTATCCAATTAACCACGTAAAACACTGCAAATAACAATAATAACTCACCAATATAGTACCAAATTGGTTTTGCCAGATTAATTTCGTTTGTAAATTTAGATACCTGTAGCGAACCTAAATTGATAGGAATAAGCAGACTATATATAAAACTTATAAATACAAGCATTAAGGATATATATAAGAATACTCTTTTTACAATTTTAGGCGAAACTATATACACAGCAATAGACAAAATGAATATTTTTATAAATAATAAGTAATTAAATTTAAAGATATCGATACCCGGAAATGAAAAAACATCAGGCGACGATGAAAAAACTATTAATGGTTTCCAAAAAAATATTAAACCTATCACAAAAATTATTGACAAAAAATATATTGAGTAATATGATTTCTCAGGCTTATTAAATTTAATATTAGTATATTTTATATACGGATAAATAGAAAATAATAATAACACAATGCCCGGAACAATTATATCGGAAAACGAAGCTTTATTTAATTCTAAAATTATTTTTGCTAACGATAATTTAACACTTTCATCGGCAAAAAGCGAATATATTGAAACCAGCTGATAAACAGTTACTGCATAGAATATATAAATAAAGGCATTTTTAATATTCTTATTTAACTGTACTCTATAAAGAAAAGTAAACGCAATAAATTGAACTGGTACTAAAATAATAAACGATAAAATACTAAGTATTAAATTATCATTTGAAAAATATAATTGCGACGACAAATGAAAATAGATTACAGAAACAATTAGTGCAAAATAATTTTTTGGCTTTATATTATAACTTAAAAATAAAGTCCTATATTTTTTATAGTTGGAAATAAAAAGCCAGGACAACAAGGTTAAAATAAAACTTATAACAACAACAATAATTAATCTATAAAAAATATCATCGAAATTATATTTAAAAGCCCAATTAAGTTGTATTACTACCAAGACAAAAAGAATAGATGCAAATATTATCTTTAATTTTGGTATAAATATAGAGTAACTATTTTTTATATTTAATAATATATTTTCCTCTCCGGCTTTCTTTTTAAACACTTCTGGATTGGTAATAAATAATCTGAAAAAGCTAAACACATTATTCATTGTCCAATATAAAACCAAACCTGCAGGCAAATTAAAAAGTAAAACTAAAAATGCAATTGCTATTACAAGCATCTGTTTACGTTCGGAGCCATCGCCCAAGCTTGTATAATAATAAACTGTTATTAAGTTAACTACAGTCATTAATATTGGTAAAATATTTACAACTCCAAACAGCGCATCAGGTTTGCCCAAATCTTTAATAAAGCCAAAACCTACGCCTTGTAAGCCCTCAAAATGTTCTAAATATTGATATGCTGCTATAAAAAACGGTATCTGAATTAACAAACTTAGTATTGGTATTAATGCCTTTAACGAGCTGTAATTATGTTGTCGGTTTATGGTTTTGATGTAATAATATCGTTCTTGTCCCTTATAAACACGTTTAATTTCATCTATTAAAGGC
>CAMZKE010000085.1 GCA_947311115.1 uncultured Bacteroidales bacterium
AGAGCTATAAAATCAATACAACATAGAATGGAAAAATTAAATATTACAAATATCGAGATATCAAGCAGTTATAATATAAGTTAGATGGAATTATTCATAGAAATTAACAATACAGCTATTAACTCCGTAATAACTAATCCTTAGGAAGAAAGTAAATTGTAGGAACCGCAAGGAGTGCAATAATTGTAGCTATTTTAAATGTTAAATCTAAACCAATATAATCGCCAAGCATACCAACAAAAAGTACAATTATAGAGTTTACACCAAAATTAATTGTCATATATATGCTATTAACAAAAGCCGGGCGCGTAGTGTTTAAATCTTGAAAGTAAGCTAATAAAACCGGCCCTTGTGCAAATAATAGTAAACCTTCTAAAATTAAGAGAGGAAATACCAGATAGGTGTTTGCACTTAAAAACCCCCACATAATTATTGGGCTTAAAACGGCTGAAATTAATAAAATATTACGTTTACCTATTTTATCAGAAATATAACCTGCCCCAAGTGTACCTGTAGCTCCGGCAAATTGAAAAACAGACAAGGAAACACCTGCAAGCCAAAGCGATTCGCCTTTGCCTGTTAAATATATTGGTAAATAAAGTGTTAATGCTGATTTTATACCTGCTCTAAAAAGTATAAAACCTGCAACAATTAAAAAAATGGGTACTAAATGTTTTATTGATTCGGTTGAACTGTCTTTCTTTTTCTGAATTTTACTATTTACTATCTCTTTTACATTTCGTAACTTAAAATACAAAACTATTGATGCAATTATTCCCAATGGCATTACTCTGTAGGAGCCTTCTAAACCCCAATAACTAATTGCGGCAGTAATTAATAGTGGGCCAACCGAACGAGCAAACTCTCCGCCAACCATATAAAAGCTCATTCCTGTTCCCGATTTTTTGCCTGAAAACCTTTTAATTGCCACAGGAGACGGAACATGAAACAACGAAGCACTTATTCCGGTAGCAAAAAGTAGTATTAAAAGTATTGAGTATGATGGTGCTGTACCAAGCAAGCTCATTGTAATTGTTGAAATACCCGGTGCTAAAATAATTAAATATTTAACACAAATTTTATCGGCCATTAAACCTATTAACGGATTAAAAAGCGATGGTATTTTGCGTACAACATCTAATAAACCAACCATTGATAGCGATATTCCTAATTTATCAACTAATAATGGTAGCATAGGTGCAAGAAACGACGTGTAAACATCGTGAAAAAAATGCCCAATTGATATTGTTAAAACTTTGCCTGTTTGAAATTCTTTTGCCATCACACTAATTAAAGTGCAAAGTTATTATATATTTATGGAAGATGTTATTCCACACCCCAAATAATAACAAACTCACCAATAATATTTTTATTTAAATTGGCTTTTAAATAAAAGTTGGTAGTTGAGATTTCTCCAATAATTTTGTTTTCTGATATGTTTACAGCAAGTTCTTCATCAAAAATTAAATCGGTTTTACCATACATTTTTAAAAGAGCTTCTTTGCAGCTCCAAAATATTGTAAGTGTTTCAATTTTATTATTGCTGTTTTCAACAAAATTTAACTCTAAATGGCTTAAAAACTTATGTTTTATTCTATCTATTTTTTTTCGCTTTTGTTCAATATCTAAGCCAATATATTTTTTGTTACTTATTAATACACCTACAACTCCATACGAATGACTAATACTAATTTGTTCGCCGGTATTTAATTTTGGTTTGCCATCATTATTATAAATTATTGCAGAATTTTTATTGTAAAATTGTTGAACTAAATATCTTGTGCCAAGCCATTCAACTTTTCGTTTCTCATTTGTTAATTTGGCATATCTATTTTGTTCGTCAGAGTTTAACAAAACTGTTTTTTCGAGCTCATTAACCGATAAATTAATATTTTCAACAAAAAGGCTGTATTCTGATGTGTTTTGTTTTATCATTTTATGCTATCATTATACCATTTAAACTCTTCAACAAGTTTAACTATGTCTTTCCTAACAAAATCGATGGCTGGAGCCAGCGAATCTTTATTTGGTTTTGCATAAAAATATAAAGCTCCGCGAAAAAAATTTGCAGTACTATCTGTTATATGAAAATTTACTGAAGTAGCAACATTGCCTTTTATATCGTATAAACTTCCGTACACTTTTTTTTGGTTATTAATAAAGTTGCTTTCTAAAATATCGTCAGCTTTCACAGCGTGTTTATATACCAAACTACGAGAATCTTCTAGTTCTTTTGCTATTTTATTACTAGTTCTGTATGTTAAATAAATGCTTGCTTTTAGTTCTGGAATTTTTAACAAATACCAACCCGAATCAGCTCTTGTTGTATCCATAACGGCATATTTAGGTATTTGTATAATAAATCTATTTTTTGCAATAAATTGAATATATTCTTTTTTTGGAAAATTTAACCTGAAAAAGCCTCGGGGCTTTGGTGTGTAAATTTTTTCGCAAGCACTAAGAATTAATATGATACTTATTAAGATTAATATCTTACTTTTCATTACTAATTGTTTTACAAAGAATTTTTTTTATTCTACGATTATCAACTTCTAAAATTTTAAATTCAAAATCGTTATATGTTGCAATTTCATTTACTTCAGGAATTTCGCCTTTAATTTCTAATATCAAGCCGGCTAGGGTGTCTGCTTCACCTTTGTTTTCATCAAAATAATCGTCGTTAACACCCATTATTTTATAAAAATCTTGAAGTAATATTTTAGCATCAAATTCAATTTCTGAATCTGAAAGTCGTTTATATTGTTTTTCATCTTCATCAAACTCATCTGTAATTTCGCCAACAATTTCTTCTAATACATCTTCTAAAGTAATAATTCCTGCAGAACCACCATACTCATCAATAACAATAGCCATATGTATTTTTTTTGATTGAAACTCGGAAAGCAAGTCGTTAATTTTTTTTGTTTCAGGCACATAGTATGGTGGACGAATTAACGATTGCCACCTAAAACTACTTTTATGAATATGTGGTAATAAATCTTTTGCGTATAATACCCCTTTTATATCATCAAAAGTTTTATCAAAAACCGGAATTCTAGAAAAGCCCGATTCTACAATTAGTTTTATTACATTTTTAAAGTTTTCTTTTATATCTGTTGCAAGAACATCTACTCTGGGCTTCATTATTTGGCTTGTAGTTATGTTACCAAAGTTTACTATTCCTTTAAGTATTTTCTCATCTTCTTTTAATTCATCATCTTTTGCAAGGTCTAGTGCTTCAGAAAGTTCGTCTATAGAAATATTGTTTTTATTTTTAATACTGTTTTTAATTATTGTTGTTGAGCCAATAAGAACCGAGCTTAACGGACTAAAAATTTTACTTAGTATTGTTAATGGCAAGCTCATAAATTTTGCGAATTTTATTTCAAATCTAGTGGCATAAACTTTTGGTATAATTTCTCCAAAAAGTAGTAAAATAAATGTTATAACTACCACTTTAAAAATAATTTCAAATACAGGCGAACCACTAAAATTAAATATTAAATTTGTTAAATAAGAGGATAATATAACAATACCAACATTTACTAAATTATTGGAAATAAGTATTGTTGCAAGTAACTTTTCCGGATTGCTTAATAGGTGCATTATTCTATGCGAATTTTCCGATTTTTCTTTTCTTATGTCTTGAATTGTTTTTGGTGTTAAATAAAAATATGCAACTTCCGAACCGGAAATAACAGCAGAAAAACCGATAAGAATAAGCATAAAAATTATGCCTATAATTTGATTTATATCAAAACTATTAAATAATATTTCGTTTAAAATAATAGGATAAGGTTCAGTTTCCAATTTATAAAATTTATTGTTTAATGTTTAATCAGATTATTCGTTAAAATAAATTTATTTCAACGAATAATCAAATTTATTAAAATTAAGCTACAACTTCTGTTAAACCTTTAACTTCGTTAACAATAGAGTTCAATATTTTTTTACTATTATTTAAATCATCAAGCATTTTAGCCTTAGTATCTTCAAATGCACCTTTTAAATTATTAAACAGAGAGTTGTAATAGTTAATTCCATCTTCTAAGTTTTTCCCAAATTTAATTAGATACTTACCCTGAGCAACTGTAAAATTTTCTTTTGCTTCATCAAGTTTTGTTTTCATATAATCAATATATAAATCCAACTCTTTTATAAACATATGTGGGCGATTTTCATGGTTAAAAGTATTGGTTCTTCCGTAAATATTATCAACCATTTCTTTTAATGAACGCTTTTTTGAGTAATATGCCATATTTGGTCCGGGACATACAGAAACGCCAAGCCCTTCTACCTTTGTATCTAAACCATAGTTAATTAATGCCGAAGTGCCTAAGCCAACACAAATACACGATTTATCAATAATTTTATTATATTCTTTTTGATATTCAGATTCCTGCAAATTTTTCGCGTTTAACTCTTTAATTTTTATACGTTGAAAACGGAACGAAGCTGTACAAATAGCTTTATCGGTATATTCTTTGTTTGAAACTAAATATTGTTTAGGGCATAAGCTACCGGGTTTGCCATCAGCTGCTAGCTTTAGTTTTTCTTCGTCTTTTGTATTACCTCTTAAACTATTAAACTTAACTCCAAGAGGAGAAATATCGCTTAAATATAAATCTTTTTCTTTTGCAATACTTAACAAATCAGATGTTTTATCGTCAACATTTACAACCTCTGGTACAAGTAAAAATGGACTTCCCCATCCAACTTTATCCATATTGTAATGATTTAATAAAAACTCATGTTCTTCAGCTGTACCAACGCCACCTTGAACAGTAATTTTTATTGGTAAAACAGCTGTTGGTACAGTAATGTTTTTTGCTTTTAAACCTTCGGTATATAGTTCGTGAACAGCTTCTATTAATTCTTCTTTATTTTTTTTAACTTCAGCAAGAATTGGTCCTAGTAAATAACCATCTGTTGCAAATGCGTGTCCACCACAGTTTAAGCCCGATTCAATACGGTATTCCGACACCCATAAACCTTTTTTTGCAAGAAATTTTGCTTGTATAAATGCAGAACGAAAATCGCTAACTTTAATAACTATTTTCTTTTTAAGTTCTCCTTTTTCATTTGGATAGAAGTCTTTAAAATTCTCCATATACGTGTACAAACGAGGATTCATGCCTGCTGATAATATTAATGAAGATTTTAATTTGCTCTGGGCAAAGCCACGAAGTGCAGCATGAGCATCGTTATACTCCATAGGTAATTTTTCGCCATCTCTGTAATTATCACTATCAATTTTAGTCATAATATTTACATCAATACTACCCATTTGTATATTATCTTTTACCCAAGTACTTATATCATTAAATTTTTTATCTGTTAATTTTTTAAATTCTTGTTTTAACGATGAAGTATCTGGTAATAAACTAAAATATTCTTTTATTTCGTTTGCAGAATTTTTTAATTCATCAAATTTTTTCTCTGCTAAATCGTTAATCAAATTTAAGTATGAAGTGATTCTTTTTGCTCTAAAATCATCAATTTTATTAGTAATTTCTTGATAAGGAATTTCAAATTTTGAACAGTACATTTTTCTAAGTTTCTCTACTAAAATATCGTCAACAAGCGAAATAACCGAATCGATACCATATTTAGAAACTTTAAGGGGTGTATCTACCGTAAACCCAATACCCATAACAGGTATATGAAAAGTATGTATTTTTGCCATAGTAATTAAACTAAGATTATTATATTAACCTACAAAGTTACTATATATATAGTTGCCTTACAAGATATTTTTAATTAATATATTGGTAATTAATATTTATTAAGATGTTAACAGTTTTATATTTGGGCAATTTGCATTTTGTGTTACCTGTATGGTTTTAAATAAATTAACTTCGTTTTTGTTTAATTACATGAATAATGCGGGTTAACTCATTTTGATTTATGAATTGCAGAAGTACAACAATATCTGGAACAATATTGATTTCTAGCTTTTCCTTGACGTGAATCACGCAATAATATTATTACTTTTGCGTTCAGTATTTGAACAAATTTTTTTTAATGAAATATCTAATAAGTACAATATTTTTACTATCATTTTTAATTGTAAAATCTCAAGATAATTCTCAATTTATTGAAGATGAAGATAGTTTGGTATCAGGATTTAATATGTTATTTGAAAATGATGGCACACGATATACAAAATCTGATAATGAAAAGGACTCAATAAATGCGATATTAGTAGATTATTTTTATAATAGTTTAAAACAAGAAGGTTCGTTTAATTACTTATATTCATCAATAAAAAGAATAGGTAATATATATTCTAATGATAAAAACATACGACTAATAACTTGGAACATAAAGTACAAAAACGGAGAATACAAATATTTTGGGTTTATGCAGCATGTAAATAAAAAGAAAAATCGTATTGATACATGGATGTTTGTCGACGAATCGGCTTTAATGCCAGAACCTGAGAAATTAAGTCTTTATCATAATCATTGGTACGGTGCTTTATATTACCAAATTGTGGAAAAAAAAGATGGTGGCAAAAAATACTACACATTAATTGGTTGGGATGGCAATAATTATTTATCGCAGAAAAAAGTTATTGAAATACTATATTTTTCGAGCAACGGAAAGCCAAAATTTGGTAAAAAATTATTTAAAATTGATAAAGAGCACCGCAAAGATAAACGTCTTATTTATGAGTATAACTCACAAATAGTAATGTCGATACAATACGATAAACGATACAAAAAAATTATAATAGACCATTTACGTCCTGAACCAAAATCGATGAAAGGACAATACGAATTTTATGTTACCGACGGAAGTTATGATGCTCTTGAGTTTAAAATGGGAAAGTGGTATTTAATTGAAGATTTTAATGCAAAAAATGAGAGACCAAAAGAAGAAATAATACCTCAAAAAATAAAACCAAAAAAATTATATAATTCAAATAAAAAAGAAAAAAAGCAGGAATAGTTCCTGCTTTTTATTTTATATAAATTCTTTTGGAGCTTCGTAATCTACTTCATTTTCTATAAACTGAACATTATAGTTTTCAAGTTCTGTTAATATTGGAGTATAAATATCTTTATCTATAGGTATTTTTACACCTTTCGATTTTATATTACCGTTTAATATCATTTTTACGGCAATTGCAACAGGAGTTCCTACTGTAATAGACATTGCTGTATGAGTTTGGTCTTCGCCATAAACAACCATTGATGAAGTAAGTTTTTTCATTTTTCCTTCTTTCTCATAAACAAACTGATGCTGCATAACAATCATATCTTTATCATCATCTTCCATTGTCCATTTTTGCTCAAGTAAGTGTTGTAGAATTTGAGCTGGGGTTGCGCTTTCTAAACCTATTACTTTATCGTCAAAAATACCTGTCCAACGCAATAAATACATTACGTGCGACTCGGGGTCTATTTTTAAATATTCAGCAACTTTTTCTTCAACCGGCTTAGTTGTTTCGTATTTTGTAAAACTATTAATAAACTGGTGATAAGTATGGTTCATCGATTCTTTATATACATAAGTATCATCAGTTAAACCTAACTGAACAAAAGCGTTCCATGCTCTTGAATAACCTACCCGCCTTATTGTTCCACGAAACATTGTTTCAATATTCTCTAAATTATAAATTTTCATATATTTTAAAGAATCTCTGTTTGGGTAAACCTCAAATTCACCTAAATCTAAAATTTTAATTCGTTCGGTACGTTCAAACAGTTTATGGTATGGAATATATTTATAACGTCCGTTATGCAAAAATTGTGATGCTGAACCTTGTCCTGCAAGTACAACATTACGAGGATTCCAAGTAAACTTATAATTCCAAGGGTTATTATCATATTTTGGAGCAACTAAACCTCCTGTATTAGATTCAAATTGTTTTAGTTTAGAACCTTCCTCTTTTAATCTATCAATAACTTGCATTGCAGACATGTGGTCGATACCGGGGTCAACACCTATTTCGTTGAGTAATAGTATATCTTTCTTTTCAGCCTCATCATTTAATGTTAATATTTCTTTCGAAACATACGATGCTGTTACCATATTTATACCATATTCAACGCAAGTTTTTGCAACTTCAAAATGCATTGATGCCGGTAACATAGATACAACAATATCCGATTTTTTTATCCATTCGGTACGTTGTTCTTCGTTGTTTACATCAAACATAAACGCATAAGCATTTGGGTGATTACCAACTTTTGCTTTTGCAAGTTCTTCTGATATATCACCTATATTTACTTTCCAATTTTGTTCCTCAGAGTTTTCAAGTAAATACCTAATTAAACTTGATGCTGATAATCCTGCACCAATTACCAATATATTTTTCATCTTTAATTTATCTAAATTTAAGTTGTCTAAATTAAAACATCATTTTTATTAACAAAATGTTTTTTGTTATATATTCTCGTTTTTATCAACTATTTTATGAACATAAATATTTTTAGGATAAATATGTTATTAGAAAAGTTTTTTTTGAAAAAATAAGCATCAGCAACAAGATGTTTTGATATTGCAGTTAAATCATATTTTCATTAAACAATTATAGTAGAATACCAAATATGTAAAACCATAGCTTTGCTGTTTATTTTACTGTTATTAAACACTTTAATCTGTTTGGGTTTAATTCCCCGTCCCTTGGAACGTATAAAAGAATAGTATTCCAAAACGATACCTCGTCCGCTTGCGGCGAGGAGATTCATTTAAAAACTTAACAAGTTATTGATTACAACTTGGGCGTATTAAATATTGTTTTCAATAATAGACAGCTCATTCGCATGTGGCGAGGAGATTTAAGGAAGTTAACAATCTAAAAAAAATTGAATTAATCATCAAATCTAACATTAACAACATTATTGTATATTGAGCCAAATGTATATGACAATCCAAAGTTTACCCAAAAATTATAATTACTTGCCATTTCTTTTTTTCTTAGCAAAATATCTTCGGTACTCGATTCGGCTTTTGGCAACGATATTTGATTTCTTTTTTGCGAATATCCGCCATACATATTAAACGACAGACCTTTAAATAGCCTAACACTGCCCCCAATGTATGCACCAATCTCATTTTTTTCAAAATCGTTTAAAAATGTTTGACCATATATTGAACCTTCAATATCGCCCCATTGTTGTACAATTTTGTAATTTATTCCTAAATAATGATAAGGTGTAAATTCTTTTGTTTTATTAAAAATTGTGGTGTCAATATATGCGTTGAAACGATAACCCACTCTATATAAAAATCTTAATTGCTTTGTTGTTGCATCGGCATATTTAAATATATTGTATTCAATTGCAGGAGTAATAGCAGTAGATAGTTCTATATTTGAAAATGTTGAGCTGTAAATATTAGCAAACGCTCCAATAGCCCAATGTTCTCCAATACTTTTAGTAATTAATGCTTTTCCAATATTTGACCTTGATATTGAAACAATAGTATCGGTATCGAATCTGTAAATACTTTCGCTGTAATTATTATGATAATTTATTTCTATTTTAATATCGGGTGTAACTTTTGAAATACTTACGCTACTCCAAAAATTATAGTTTGTATAAACATCTTCACCGTTTGCATATCCTGATGTACTTATTTCTGTAACCCAACTTTTCCATTTATCTTCAACAATTTCTTCTTTATTATTATCTTCATTGGCAAAAGATATTTGCACTTTATTGGCGTAAGGTGTTTTTAAAATAAAAGGTGTTAGTCCTTTTTTAATATGTTTTATTTGTGCATTGCGTTCTTCCTCGTCAGTGCTGTTTGGCGGTAATGCAAACTTTAGTGTATCGGTTAAATTTTTGTATTTTCCTAAACCGATAAACTGCATATTATATTCTGTTCCTCCACTTCCTGTTTGCATTTCTGTTATTATTAAATGTACATCGGCATTTTTACGGTCACGCACATAGTTTATAATTGTAATTTGAGTTTTAAAATGCTCAATATCACACCAATCACAATCTACGTATAAATTTATTGCGTCTTTTTTGTTTGTTATTAACGTATCGGTTGTTTGCGAATAAGTGTTGCTTACAGCAAATACAAATACAGTAATTGCTAAATTTTTTAAAATTTTCATCTTTAATATTTATTAATTAATAACTATTACAATATTGCTTATGTAAAGTTCATTTTTAAATTTATTGTAAAACGTTTAAATGATTAATTTGTTATTAGTTTATTGATTTTTTGTTTTATTTAGAATTAATCTTCCCAATCAAGCAAACGTCTTTCACCTTCTAAATTCATTATTTCTGATATTTCTTGCGATACTTCTAAAGTGCCAATAAACTCATTATTTTCGTCACGTACAGCAAAATACTGAATTAAAACCATCATTTTTGGTCCCATTTTAATCCAAAAAGCAGCTTTATCTTTTTTGCCTTCTTCAAAAGCTTTCACAATTTTTTCAACAACATCAACACTTTCCGGTGGATGACAATCTTGTACCTTACGCCCAATAATTGCATTTGTACGTGGAAAAATTCGGTGTTTTGGAGTTGAAAAATATTTAACTGTGTTGTTTTTATCTACAAAAGTTAGGTCAACAGGTAAATGATTAAAAATAAGTTCTGCTTCTTTTACTGTTATTTTACCTGTATCGAATGTTATAGTTGCCGTTTTATCAATTTTGCTGCCTTCTTTTGTAATTTTTATTTGTTTTGAATCAATGTATGAAAAACCAATATGAACACTTTCGCTTAGCATTGTATTTAACAATTTTTCATCTAATGTTTCTAAAATTGTAGGAAAAAGCACACGTTCTTCCCTAAAGATTATGGTTTTTATATTAAAATAAACTACTGTAGATACTTTATTAAACAATGCTAAATCAAATTCTTTTGTATCAATAATTTCAATTGTTCGTTTTATGTTTTTTCTAATATCGTCATGAAACGACCACATTAATTTTAAACAATCGTAAAATTCCCAATTATTTTCAAGAATTGGAAAAAGTATATTTTCTTTAAGTGTATAATGCTTATCAATTTTTGTGAGTTCGGTAAAATATTTTTTAATTTCTGATAAATATTCTACTGTTACTTTATCCTTGTTTATGGCTTGTATGGCGGGTTTAGCTTTATCTAAAACATTTAATATTAGCTTGTTATCTTGTATTAAATAGTCTAAAAACGAATTCTTTTTTGGCTTTATTGCAGGATATTCGTTAAAAGCTTTATACAAAATATTAAACAACTTATTCGATGCAGTTTTTATTTTTTCTATATCTTTTTGGTAGGCAAATACATTGTTAAATGTTTCTAATATATCAGACGGAACAAAATTATCGGTAATAATATCATACTTTTTTACAAGTTCAACTCCATTTTCTTTGTTTAGTAATCCTTTATAATAATTTGTTAGTTTTTGTATTCTAACTTCTGCTGTTTTCGAAAATTCTGACATATTCTTAATCTGTTTGTGTTTAATTTACTGCCCCTAGTGGGGTAAAATATTATTATTATTCCAAATGATACCTCGTTCGCTTACGACGAGGATATTTGTTTTAAAATATTTTCCACAAAGTTATAAAAATACTAACAAATTATTATTTGTATAATACAATAAATTATTTGTAAATTTGGTAAACTATGATAAAACATTCTTATTCTATTAAAATATATACTTTTTTGTTGTTGGTTATTTTGTTAATTGGTTTTAATTCAGAGCTTAAATCGCAAACTATTGATGAATTATATAAAAAAGTAAATTCTACTTTCAATGTAAATAACGATGAATGTTTAACATTTGCTAAGAAATTAGAAAAATTATCAAAGAAAAAATCTATTGATTCCAGCTTAGCTTTGGCGTATTATGTGCAAGCAAGTATTCATTATCAAAATAAAAATTTTAATAAATCTATTAAATATTTTGAGAAAGAATTAAAATTAAAAGAAAAGACATCGGAACCTGAAAAAATTGCAGAATCATATTATAATTTAGGAAGTACTTGTTTAAAATTAAATAAAAACAGTAAAGGGAAAAATTATTTTAAAAAGAGTTTAGAAATATCAAGTAAAATAAACGATAAAGATTTAATGTACGCTAACCATAGTGCATTAAGCATAGTAAATGAAAAATTAGGTAGTTATAAGGCTGCTTTGGCATCGTTAAAATATTTAAATAATGTTGATAGAGGTGAGTATGACAGAACAATAGGCTTATATCAAAAAAAGTTTTTTGAACAAAAGCAAATAACTAAGAAAAAAAATATAGAGCTAAAAACTGTTAAAAAATCGTATGCACAAACAAAAGAAATTCTTGATACAACAACAGTTAAATTAACTGAAACAAAACAAGAAAAACTATCGTTAGAAGAAGACACTCTAAGAAAAAATTTAAAAATAAATTCACTTAATTTTCAAAAACTTCTTGGCGAATACGATATGAAAGCAAAACAAGAAGAGCTAAAATTGCAACGTCAATTAACATATATATTTATAGGCGGTTTTATAATAATTTTTATTCTTTCAGGTTTTTTGTTTAAACTTTTTATAACAAAAAAGAAAATGAATGTAGAGCTAACCGTTCAAAAAGAGAGAGTTACAAAACAAAATGAGGAGATTACTCAAAGTATTAGGTATGCACGCAGAATACAAGATGCTATTTTACCATCAAAAAAAATGTTTGAAGAAAATTTTAGCGAATACTTTGTTTTTTATAAACCAAAAAATATTGTTAGTGGTGATTTTTATTTTCTTAGAAAAATTAATGAACATATAGTATTTGCAGCTGTTGATTGCACCGGACATGGCGTGCCGGGTGCGTTTATGAGCATGTTAGGTATGGCGTTTTTAAACGATATTGTTCGTCAGAAAGAAGTTTCAAAAGCAAGTCAAATATTAGACTTATTACGTGAAGATGTTAAACAATCATTAAATCAAACAGGCAAAAAACATGAGCAAAAAGATGGTATGGATATGGCTGTTTGTGTAATTAACACTAAAACAAATTTATTACAATTTGCAGGAGCACATAATCCTTTGGTTATTATTAGAAATAATAAATTAATAGAATTTAAAGGCGACAGAATGCCAGTTGGCATACATCGTAAAGAAAAGGAGTTTACTAATCATGAATATACATTAGAAAAAGATGATAAATTATATGTTTTTTCTGATGGATTTGTTGACCAATTAAATGAAAAAGAGAAGTCTAAATATAAATCAAAACGTTTAAAAAATCTGTTTTTAACAACATCAAAAGTTAATCTTTCTGAACAACAAAAATTAATTGAAGAAGAATTTAATTTGTGGAAAGGAAATTATAAACAAATTGACGACGTAGTAATTATTGGAGTAAAAATTTAAGTAAATATCCTCATTTCAATCAGATATATTTAAATTTCAAAATCATTTGGCATTACAATAAACCATGGATTTAATAAATCTTCTTTATTGTATTCTAATGGAGTTTTGCCATCAGCTTTTGTAAGTTTAAATCCTGCTCCAATTGCTATTGCAGCTCCAGCCGCAGTGTCCCACTCCATTGTTGGGGCAAAACGTGGGTAAATATCAGCTTTCCCCTCAGCAACCATACATAGTTTAAGGGAGCTTCCTTTCGATATGGTTTCAATGTTTCCGAAACGTTGTTGCATTTTATCAATAAATTTTTGTGTTTCTTCGTTTAAATGCGACCTGCTTGCAACTATTGTAAAGTTTCTTCGTTTATTCTGTAGAGGTAATCTGCTTGCTTTTTCAATTAGCTTTTCAATATTTTCCGGTTCTGTTATATTATTTATTTTATAAGCTCCTAATATGTTTTCAGAAAAATATAATTCTTTTGTTACGGGTACATAAATTACACCTCCAATAGTAGTATTTTTCTCCATTAGTGCAATATTTACAGTAAATTCCCCATTACGTTTAATAAATTCTTTTGTGCCGTCAAGAGGATCTATACACCAATATTTATCCCAATCTTTTCTTTCGTTGTAACTTGGTATTTCACCTTCTTCACTCATAATTGGAATAATATTATCGTTTAAAATTTCCATTATTTTATTATGGCTACGTTTGTCAGCTATGGTTAATGGAGAGTTATCTGATTTTGTTTCTATTTGAAAATCGGCAGATGAGTAAACATCTATAATTTCTTTTCCCGCCTCAATTGCTGCTTGTATTGCTATGTCAATTAATTTCTTATTCATAGTATTTTTTCTCAAAAGTAAAAATTTGTTCTGATTAAACAATACTACTTTCTTTTTTAATTATAACGGACTTCTATAAATTAATTTCTACGAATAATTCGAGTTATACCAAATTAACACCAAAATACGCTATATAAATTATTTATTTTT
This sequence comes from uncultured Bacteroidales bacterium, assembly GCA_947311115.1. Taxonomy (GTDB): domain Bacteria; phylum Bacteroidota; class Bacteroidia; order Bacteroidales; family JAFGXI01; genus DYMG01. Next base: position 14,300 of record CAMZKE010000085.1, read on the forward strand.
ACCATTCATTAACACTAAAGGGAAATCTTGACCAAAGCCATAACTTGTAGGGTATTGAGCATTCCCTTTATATTTTTCTGATAATACAGGCACTTGCTCTTCAACGTAGTACGTAAGTTCTTTTACTGTTACTTTATCGTCATTTTTACTAGCACTTCCTTTAAGAGCCTCTAAAACAGCGTACGTAAATACTCCGTGACCGAGCTGTCCAAATTCGCCGGCAAGTTGTTGCGAACCACTTGCTGTAATAAAATATGTGCCGGTACTATGTGCTAATTGTGCAATAGCTTTTTCTTCTTCGGAGCCACGACTTGCTAAAAACTCAACAGCTCCACCACTTTGGCAAGCATCTAATAAAAACAGCTGTTTTTCGGCTTTAATTTCTTCTGAGAATTTACGTAAATCTTGTGCCGATATACCTTTTTCTTTAAGCATTTGATTGTTATACAAGTTTGTTATTTCCCATGGAATTAAATAGAAATTTGCTTTTTCGTTTTGTTCTGCAGCACTCATTGAGCCGTGTCCTGCATAATAAAATACAAACACATCGTTTTGTTGTGCATTTGCTTTTATTTTATTAAAAGCTGCTATAATACTATCTTTTGTGGCATTTTCATTTAATAGAGAAATAACTTCAGTTTTTGCGAAAATTGTTTTAGAGTTTTCTGTTATTTCTTTTACAAACGATGTTGCATCTGATACTGCATAATTTAAACTATACGAAGGCTTTTTATAATTATTAATACCAATAGCAAAAACATATAAATTTGCCGGATTAAACTCATTACCTGTATATTCTATCCCAATACGTTTCGAGTTTTTTGTTTTGTCGTTGTTAAAACTTGCTATTTCAATAATATTTAAGCCTTTTGCTAAATTTATTGTATAATCTTTAGAAATCGTTTTAGCTTTTTCGTTAATATTTATTTTTTCAGTAATTATTAGTTTTTTATTCTGATATACTCTTATTTCTGACAGCCCACCACCCATATCGGTTACTTGAGTAGAAACAGTAGTTGTTTTCTCATTTGTTGTTAATAAAGTTTCTACATCGCCTCTAAAAACAGGGGCATTATTACTCGGTTTTGTTATTGCTATTTTGGGTAAATTTTTAAGTTTTGCAATATTTAAGTTAGTATCGGTATTATTTAACGATATTTCGGCTGTGAGTTTTGGTGTATAAAATTTGTCGAATAAATTTTCGAGTGGTACAACTTGCATATCTTTAACAAAATAAAAAGAGTTTATGCCATCTTTGGTACCATCGAAACGACCATCAGGAGTGTACGAAATCCAATTTCCTGAACTTTTTAGCCCTATTTGGGTAAGTAATAATTTCCCTGTTTTTAAATCCCATATTTTAATTGTTCCGTCTTGGCTTGTGCTAATTAATTGCTCATTATTATTACTGAAATTTATATCATTTATCCAACGTGCATGAGCATCAATTGTAACTTTTTCAACAGGTTTATCTGCACTTATATCCCAAAGTTTTATAACTCGGTTACCCGATGAAGCAAGTATTTTATTGTCAGTTGTAAATCTTAAGTTTGTAATTTGACGGGTATGAGCTGTAAATGATTTTTCGGCTTTACCTGTTGTAATATTCCAAATGTTTATTTTATATTTACCCTCTTCGGTTTTGTTTCCTTCGCCTGTTGCCAGATATTTTCCATCGTAACTAAAATCGACCGAATAAACAATTTCTTTGGTGCTAAACGATTTTATTTCTTTACCGGTTACAATTTCAAAAATTTTGGCTTTTTTAAAACAACCTACAGCAATATATTTATTGTCTTTACTAAACCTGATAGTATGAGGTACTTTAAATTTTTTATCTATCGATATTACTTCTTTTCCTGTGTTGACATTCCAAATTTTCAGTTGTTCAAAGCTTGCTGTTGCAAGGTATTCATCGTTATTACTAAAAGCTATTTCTCTAATCCACGATTTTTGAGTTATAAATTTTTGTTTTACTTTTCCAGTAATAGCACTAATTATTTTTGAATGATTTTTTGATGTTCCGTAAGCTATAAAATGCTTGTTATTGCTTAAAGTTACGCAAGAAACTTCACCATTTTTATCTTTAAACACATTGTTTTTAAAATTTTTCGACATATAATTTATAAATGCCCTATTTCTATATTTCCCAACCGAATAGTAGCGTGCCGAATCTATAAATGCTTCTTGATAAATATTTTTAGCCAAACCGCTAAAAGTTTTTACTAATTCGCCTGAATTTACACTCCATATTTTTACGGTTTTATCCCAACTTCCGGCAGTAATTACTAACTGATTATTTGCACTAAATTTAATTTTGCCAATTCTTCCTTTATGAGCATCGATACTGTTTATTTCTTCGCCAGTTGAATAGTTTATTAGTTTTAAGAACTCACTTTTATTATCTGATGCGGCAATAATTTTATTAGCATTATCGGTTGTAACAGCAAAAATTGAATAACGAAATAGCGTAATTCTTTTATTTTCTTTGCCTGTTAAAGCATTATATATTCTTATAGAGTTATCAGTGTTTCCTGATATAATATTATTAGCTTTTGTATCAACCCAAAGAGCCGAAAATTCGGCGTCGGTATTTTCTATAGTTTTAATTGGTTCGCGAGAATTTATATCCCAGATTAATATATTTTTTGAGGTGTAAGCGGTAATAAATTTATTATTAGCACTAATTTTTATATCGTTTAAGTTTTGTTTAAAGCCGGTATATTCCATTGCTTTGCTACCGGTTTCTAAATCGTATTTTAGTATTTTATACTCGGCTCCTATAAATAGAAATTTACCATCGTTTGAAAATTTTACCGTTTTAATTCTACCTGCATTTGGTTTTATTGTTCTAATTTCATTACCTGTTATTATATCCCAAATTTTAACAATATATTTAACATTATCGTCTTTTCCGGCCTCACCTGTAGCTATTTGTGTGTTATCTGAATTTATATCGATACAAGATATTATATTTTTGTGTCCGGTAATTGTTTTTATTTCTTTTTGAGTTTCAAAATCCCATAAAATTATAGTTTTATCTTCGCTACAAGTTGCTAAATATCTATTATTATTACTTAAAACAAAATCGGTAATAACATCGGTATGTCCTTGATTTGATTTTAAATATATTTGATTAATATTTTGTGCAGCAACTTGTTGTTTAAAAAAAATACTTATTGATAGAAATATTATAATGTATTGTAGTGCTTTCATTTTTGTAATAATTTATGTTTTATACAAATATACGTTTAATTATAATACTCACAAAAATCAATAAACAGAGTTCTGTTAATATTTTCTTACTTTTGGAAAAAAAATATTTGAATATTAATAAAAACAAATACAAGCTATATTTTGTTGTAATAAAAATTATATTTTTATTACTAATTGTTAGTTCGTGTAATCCTACTAAATATGTTGCAGATGGAGAGTATTTATTAAGAGAAAATACAATAACAATTGATTCACGAAAAATTAAAAAAAATAATTTAGAACCATATATTCAACAGAAGCCTAATAGAACTACAGCAGAAATATTTCGTTGGCATTTGTTTATTTATAATATTACAAAAACTGATAAAGAACGTAAGCTCCCTAAATGGCTGGGTTTGTATAAATTAGGTAAAATTATAGGTGAGCGTCCTGTAATTGTTGATAGCTTGTTAGTTGATAAAACAAAAACTCAATTTTTAAAATATTTAAATTCAAAAGGATATTATAATGCATTAGTTTCCGATTCAATTATTTATAAAGATAAAAAAGCATTTGTAAACTATATAATAAAAACGAATATACCTTATACATATAATAAAATTAGATATTCTTTTAAAGATTTAAGTATTAGAGATATTATTTTAGCAGATACTATTAACTCCTTAATTAAAAAAAATAAATTAGTTGATATTGAAATATTGAATAAAGAAAGAGAACGTATAACAAACACAATGCGTGATAGTGGATATTACTTTTTTGGCGACCAACACATACATTACGAAATAGATAGTTCATATAACAATAATACAGCCAATATTAAATTTATTATTGAAAAAGACGCAAAAATTATATCAAATAAAGACATTATTAAAATTTCGCATAAAAAATATAAAATAAATTCAACTAATATTATTACCGACTATAATATACAAGATGCTATTAAGTTAAAGGATAAATATTTTGAAAGTTTTGACACTGTTGTTATAAATAATTTAAAATTTTATTATAAAAAAAAATATTTAGTATCACCAAAATCTATTGCTCGACATATTTACATTAAAAAAGCTGAGCATTATAGACTATCTAGAGTTAAAGAAACACATCGACATTTAAGTAGTTTGGGTACATTTAAAATTGTTAATATTAAATTTGTTAAAACACCCGGAAAAGAGAATTATTTAGATTGTATTATTCAATTAACTCCTTATAATTCTCAATCGTACACTGCCGAATTAGAAGGTACAAACTCGGCAGGAAACTTAGGAATTGCAGGTAGTTTTAAATATCAACATAAAAGTTTGTTTTATGGGGCAGAACATTTTAGTTTAAAATTAAAAGGTGGTGTTGAAGCACAAACAGCTGTTTCAGGCGAGAATAATAATATTATAGTGCCATTTAATTCAAAAGAAATTGGTATAGAATCATCGTTAAGAATACCAATATTTTTACTTCCTTTTAGTGTTAATAATTTTGTTAGACATAATGCTCCAAAAACAAATTTTTCGTTAGCATATAATTATCAAATTCGCCCTGATTATGAAAAAATTATTGGTACAGGTGGGTTTGGTTATATATGGAAAAGTATTAAATATTTACATCATAAGTTTAATGTTATTGAGGTAAGTGCAATAAAAGTTCCGTATAAAAGCGATATATTTGTTACAGAAGTTTTAGATAAAAATATTGGATTAAAGCATTCGTTCGAAAATCAATTTATTACAGCAACAAATTATTCAATAATATTCTCTAATCAAAACAACAAAAAACCAACAAATTACTTTTTTGTCAGACTTTTTACCGAGTCATCGGGAAATTTATTAAATCTGTACAATAAAAGTTTCAACCCAAGCGAACAAAATGCTTATACAATATTTGGAGAGCAATATTCGCAATATTTAAAGGGTGATATAGATTTTAGATTCTACAATATTATAAATAAATCGAATAATGTTGTGTATCGTTTATATGGAGGCGTTGGTGTTCCTTACGGAAATGCTGAAGTGTTGCCATACGAAAAACAGTATTTTTCAGGAGGTGCAAATGGGTTACGTGCATGGCAAGTTAGGTCGCTTGGTCCAGGCTCATATTTTAATCCTGATGATATAAGAATATACCAAACAGCCGACATGAAACTTGAAGCAAATTTTGAGTATAGATTTAAGTTAGCTTGGGTTATTGAGGGTGCATTTTTTGCAGATGCAGGTAATATTTGGTCGGTTAATTCGCTTGAAGATAGAGAAGGAGCAAAATTTAATTTTAATACTTTTTATAAAGAAATTGCTGTTGATGGCGGATTAGGTATGCGTTTAGATTTTTCGTTTTTTATTTTACGATTAGATTATGGTATAAAATTTAGAGACCCTAAAGAAATTGATGGTAGTAGATGGGTTATTGCGTCGAAAAATTATAATATTTTTAGTCCTAATAATGGAATGTTTAACTTTAGTATTGGTTATCCTTTTTAACCCGGATTACAAGACTTTAGAAAAAGTAGCAAAAAATATCTAACTAAATTTTAATAAACACCATATTGGTGATATTCAGAATTTTACTAATTTAGTTAGATGAAAT
>CAMZKE010000086.1 GCA_947311115.1 uncultured Bacteroidales bacterium
CCGATGCTTTTGTTTATGATTTAGGTTTATCTGAACAAAGTTGTGTTGATACCATACAATTTGTTTGGCAACAATATGCACAAGGATCAGATTTTCCTACTGTACAATGTGTAGCAAAAGATACAATGTATGTTTTCTTCCATGCTGATATTGAGGCTGAAAACCAAACCAATGTACCAGACTCTATTTGTGGTAGATTTATCGATTTAAATTCGGCACAGAATATTCCAAATTGTGGAGCTATAGGATACTGGATTGATTCGTTACATACTGTAAATTCGTGGTGGCAAGATGACAACCATACAATCCCTTATCAATACGGAAATAATGCAATTGCAGAATCGGGAGCATACAATACTAATTCGTTTGCTTTTGTTGTACAAAACGGAGGTACTGTTGACAACCCTGTTTGTGCTGACACTTCAGTATTTACTACTGTTACTTTCTTGCATAAACCACAAGTTGATGCTTGTCTTGGTTGCGATTTACTTGAAGATACAATATTACATAATGTTAATGGTATTGGTAACACTATTCATATTGGTAATGCAAGAACTGATACTGTTTGTTTGAAAGACAATAATGCTTTCTACTTACTTAATCCTTATAAAAATTTAGGTGATGGTTCGTGGTCGAAAAGTTTGAATGGTATTGATTTTGCTAATGGTATTGCTCCTACATATAATGTTACCCAAGTAGATAACGATACAATTTATACTAATATTTACAATTCTGCTCAAGGTAATGCTGCCGGCGATTATTATATACTTGTTTGGAAAGCTGAAAACTCTTCTAACGGTTGTGCTGACGCTGATACTTTATTAATTTCTTTTGCAAAAAAACCAACAGGTGCTATTAATTTTAGAAGACCTTTCTGCTACGGACAAGAGGCTCTTATTTGGGCTGAGTTAGATTACGATGCTAACCCTACTAATTTCCAATGGAGTATTGATGATGATGCTACTATAGTTAATGCTGTTGCCGATGCTACTACTCCTGATAGTATTTATAGTGTTACTTGGCCTCAGTATAACGATTGTGATAGATTAATGCATGAGGTTAGACTAATTTCTAGTAACGATTGGGGTTGTAAATCTTCTGTTGTTAAAGAGTATGTTGAAGAGCCTCCTCTAATTACTCCTCAGTATGTTAATACTGATGCTACTTGTAGCCAAGCAAATGGTATGATTAAAGTTCTTAACGACAGTATTGTTGCTTGTGGCGACACCTTAAATTATCAAATACTTCATAAATGGTTAGATTCTACAATTCCTAGTTTCCCAGACCAAATTGATAATGGTAATAATGCAATAATTGATTCGTTATACAATGCATCACCATCTGATACTAGCTGGTTAGAAGTTACATACACGTCTATTATTACTAGCGATACCGGTTGGATTGGTGCACAAGTACAATGTAAAGATACTATTGAGGTTATTGTTGACAATAGCGGTTTAATTGATGCTATTATTGATGATGGTAGAATGAACGATTTGAATAATGATTTAAGTTTTGATAATCAAGGCAATTTAACCGGATATGCTCCGCTTGATGTTACTCTTTACCATAATACACCTGATGCTAAACAGTATAAATGGATTATTAGAGATGAAGATGGTAATGTTATTTGGGATTCTAAAGCTCCTTATCCTAATTATACATTTGCCAAAGGTAGTTACCAAATTGACCTTGTTGCAACTAGTAAAGAAGGTTGTATTGACACTACTTTATATAAATTTATAATAGTTGATTCTGAATCATTTATTAAAATACCTAATGTATTTACGCCTAACGCTGACGGAAGTAATGATTATTTCCAAGTATATGCTAAATCGCTTAAAGCATTTAAAGGTGTAGTAATGAACCGTTGGGGTAAAGTATTATACGAATGGACTGATTGGACTACACCTGAAGCAGGATGGGATGGAAAAATTGCAGGTGATGAAGCTGCTCCTGGAGTATATTATTATATAATTCGTTGGAAAGGTATGTACGACGAAGAAGAAACTGAAGAAAAAGGTACTTTCGAACTTGTTAGAAGTAAAAAATAGAAAGTATTATTTTAAATAAAAAAGGGGGCAATTGCCCCCTTTTTTATTTAAAAATGTTAAAAACATAGTATAAAATAAAAAATTAATTTTAACTCAATAAAATAATAGTATCTTTGTCAATTCTAATTAAAAAAGCAAAACAAAATGAAAAAAGTATTTTTAGCATTATTAATGGTTGTAACAATTTTTGCAACTGATGCATACTCACAAAAAGCAAAATTTGGGCATATAAATTCTAATGAATTATTGGCTGTTATGCCTGAAAGAGCTGCTGCTCAAACTAAACTACAAAATTTCTCTAAAGAATTAGAAGATCAGCTAACAATGATGAATCAAGAATTGCAAGCTAAATATCAAGATTACACTTCTAAGCAGGATTCAATGAGTGCATCAATAAGACAAATGAAAGAAGAGGAATTGCAAAGTTTACAACAAAGGATTCAAAGCTTCCAACAAACAGCACAACAAGATTTACAAAAGAAGGAGCAGGAACTTTTACAGCCTATTATTGACAAAGCAAAAAATGCAATAAAAGAAGTTGCTAAAGAAAAAGGCTATACATGGGTATTCGATACTAGTATAGGTTCTTTAATTGTTTGGCCAGAAGACAGCGATAATTTAATAGATGCAGTTAAAACAAAATTAGGTGTTAAGTAGCATTTGCGGATATAAAGTAAAATATTTAATCTGTTTGGGTTTAATTACCCGTCCCTTGGGACGTATAAAAAAATAGTATTCTAAAACGATACCTCGTCCGCTTGCGGCGAGGAGATTCATTAAATATAAAAAAGCCATTTTGAGAAATTAAAATGGCTTTTTTATAACTCAAAATTTATTGTAATTATTTTTGTTTTTAACTCGCCTGACATAAATTTTTCTTCTAGTTTGTTAATAGCCAACACCACATCATTATAAAATTGAGTAACAGAAATAAACAAAATACCCTCTTTATTACTAGTCATGTGTTCATTATTTACTTTTGTATATTCAATAATATTAATAAGCGTACTCGGAACAAGGATGTGTGCAATCTGATTACGTAATTTGTTATAAAGAAAAAAATCGTTATTTGCACGTTTATAATTTTTAGGAAATAAATACTTTAAAGCTAATCCAAACCGTTTTTTAGATTGCATTTTAGCCCTAAAAGGCTTGTTATCTATAAATGCACCAAGTGTCTCAATTGTTTGTGATAAAATTACTAAGGCCGAATAATATCGTTTACTATTAATTAAATAAACAACATCATCAACAACAGTCTTTCTTAAAAAGTCTTCAATTTTTATTTCCATATTTCTTTAGTTTACAAGGTGCAAAGGTATGTGTTTTAAAACTATTTATAAATAAACTTAAATTCATTTTATAACCTTCTGAAAATCAATAAAAATTAAAACAGAAAATTATATAAAATAAATCTAAATAATTTTAATTAATATTATAAA
>CAMZKE010000087.1 GCA_947311115.1 uncultured Bacteroidales bacterium
AAAACCTGTTAGGTTTAGTTTCTGCTTATCCTTTAGTTTCCTACGATTAGATAGAATAATTATTAGTTATAAGTTAATTTGTATATTTAAAATTGGTGTCAATTTGTGTAATTATTTAGTTTTTAGCAAATTTATTGTCAGCGATGGCTTTTTGTTTACTTTTCTAGCTAATGGAAAAGTAAAAGCCTGTCTGGCTTGAAGACGTATAATGCAAATTATTGGCATTTTGGAAGCTTACACTAAACCACACCAAAGACTTAATAGACTGCAAGCAAACAACTTATCATAATGTTAAATACTATATGTAATATGTTAAATAGCCAATATAAAGCACATTAATTATAAGTACGAAACTTCAGTAAATAATATATTTCATCTAAAATTTATATTTATTTTCTTCAATAATATAATCAGCAATTCTACGGCGTGCATCTTTAACATTAACATGAGCTACGCTTGTAAAGTATTCAATTGCTTTCATTAATTTTGTTGTTTGTTCAGCATCGGCAAATGAACTAATAATATCTTTTGCAAATTTTCTAATTCTATCGGCAGCATCATATACAGCAACATCAATAATATTTTTGTTTATAACAATATTTTCTTCACCTTTAATTTGTGCAAGTTTTTCCACTCTAAGTACCGACGATTCTGCAACATAAGTTTGAATAATCATATCAGAAATATTCATCATTATTTCTTGTTCTGCAAACATTTTACGTTTAAGCGTATCCATTAACGACTGAATAACAAGTAATGTTGCTTTCTTAAAGTTTTTGGTATAAACGTGTTTTTCTTCAAAATATGATTCACCTCCTTCAAGTACGCTTTCAGGTAGTGAGTTTATTTCATCTAAAACTTGTTTACTGTGAGTAAATAAGTCGTATTTACCTTTTTGAGCCTCTTTAATAGCTGTTTCGGCAACAATTAATCTGTTAATTTCGTTTGTACCTTCAAATATTCTATTTATTCTAGAATCGCGATAAGCTCGGTCAACAGGCATATCAGCCGAAAACCCCATACCTCCAAAAATTTGTACTGCTTCGTCAACAACATAATCTAATGCTTCTGAGCCATATACTTTTAATAAAGCACATTCTACAGCATATCTAGCAGAACCACCAATATTTGCTTCGCCATACGCTACACCTTCTGCTTTTAATTCTTCAATAGCTATATCAATATCTTTTGCGGCACGATATGCAGCACATTCGGCTGTATAAGTTTTAATAACTTGTTCAGCTAATTTATGTTTAATTGCGCCAAATTCTGAAATATGTTTACCAAACTGTTTACGTTCGTTAGAATAATTAACAGCATGATTAATAGTTTTTTTAGCAGCACCAACAACATTTATTCCAAGTTTTAACCGCCCAATATGAAGTATATTTAATGCTATACGAAAACCTGTACCTCGTTTACCTAGTAAGTTCTCAACCGGCACTTTTACATCGTTAAAAAATATTTGAGTAGTTGATGAACCTTTAATCCCCATTTTATCTTCTTCAGGATTAATAACTACACCTTCCCAATCGCGTTCTACAATAAATGCACTTAAAATACGGTCGTTATCAATTTTTGCAAAAACTGTTAAAATATCTGCAAATCCACCGTTGGTAATCCACATTTTTTGGCCGTTAAGTATATAGTGTTTACCATCATCAGAAAGAACAGCTTTTGTACTACCCGCATTTGCATCAGAACCCGCTCCCGGCTCAGTTAAGCAGTATGCTGCGGCAAGCTCACCCGATGCCATACGTGGAATATATTTTTGCTTTTGCTCATCTGTACCATAATAAAGTAAAGGAAGGGTACCAATACCTGTTTGAGCCATAAAAGCTACTGCAAATGAATACGATGCACCAATTGGTTCGTTTGCGTACATTGTTGTTAAAAACGATTGTCCAAAACCTTCTAATTCTTCCGGAACAGAAATACCTAAAAGTCCTAATTCTCCGGCATTTTCTAATAATTTTCTTATTAAACCTTTTTCTTTTTTATCAATTTTATCCAAATTGGGATAAATATCTTTTTCTAAAAATTCCTGGCAGGTTTGATAAATCATTCTTTGCTCTTCGTCAAACTCTTCAGGAATAAAAATATTTTTGGCTTCTACGTCTTTTATTAAAAACTCGCCTCCGGTTGTAATAATTGTATCACTCATATTATATAATAAGTTTCTTTTTTGAAGAACAAAGATGATAATTGCTTTTTAATTATCAAAAGATTAATGTCATATTTTTAATCTGGTTTGGATTAATTACCAACTTTGAGCGTAAAATAGTACTATTCCATTATAACGCATGCTTTGCTTGCGGTGAGGAGATTTATTTAAAATTAATTTCGTTATAATTAAAATCATATTTGTTACCATCGAAAGTAATAATTTTATCAGCAAGCGTTAAAAGCTCTATCGATTTTAATTTAATTAGGTTATTATCAACATGTTTTATCATTAAAAACAGTGTAGGTTTAAAAATATTTCTCGCTCCTCCTGATTCAATTATAATATTTGATTTTTCTGGTATATGCATCTTCAATTCAGTAAAAACCTTGGGTAAAAACTTATCTGTACTTTGTATATAAAAAACTTTTGTTGCACCTGCTTTTAGCATTTTTGCACTATCTTTTCCTGTATCAATATTTGTTTCTTCTACTATTATATAATCGTTAGTTTGGGTTATAATTTTATCTGATTTTGTTAATTTATGAAAATGTGGCGAAATTTTTATTGCATAAATATTTTTGGTTTTTTTTTGAGATATTATGTTACAAACCAAAGTTGTTTTTCCAACATTTTGCCCTGTGCCTGCAACTATTATAGTATTATAATTTTTCACTTAATTTAGTTTTGGAAATTTTATTAATACTCTTGTTCCTGCCACCTCATCTCCATTAATTATATCTTTTATTTCTAATACAGCTTTTTGTTTATATACCTTATTAAAAACATTAATTCTTTCAAAACCAATACTCTCACCGTACGATGTTTTCTTATATGTTTTTGATGAATTTAATTTTTTTGCCTTTTTTCTGCCAATACCATCATCATCAATAGCAATTATAATATTTTTTTCATGTTCGTAAATAAATACTTCTAATAAACCTTTTGTTTTTTTTAGCATTAATCCGTGCCATATAGCATTTTCGATATATGGTTGGGTTATTAATGGTAGTATTTTGTTATATAATAGTTTATTATCAACATTAAATTTAAACTCAAATTTATTGTCAAATCTTAACCTTTCTAACTCAACATAACTTTTTATTACTTCTATTTCTTCGGCAATTGTAATGAGTTCTGTTTTAGAATAATCTAATACTTGACGCATTAACCTTGAAAATTTTGTAATATATTCTGCCGATTTTAGTTTCTCGTTTTTGTAAATATATAACTGAATGCTATTTAGTGTATTAAAAATAAAATGGGGGTTTATTTGGTTTATAAGTGCTTGATTTTGGTACTTATATATATTTAATTTCTGAATATTTTTTTGTTTATTTCGTTTGTTAAGTATATAAAGCAATAATATAAACAGTCCTAAAATTACTGTAAAAATTATTATTTTAAATAAAATTGTATCCCAAAATGTAGGTTTAATAGTAAATTCAACAATTGCACTTTGTTTAATTTCAATATTATTAATAATTGAATATACTTCAAAAATATATTGCCCTGAACTACTTCCTATTAAATCTACTGAGGTATTATTTGTATAAATCCACTGAGGTTTTTCGCCAAGTTTTTGGAATCTGTATTTATATTTAACACGTTTTTGAAAATTATATGATATACCTACAAAGCTTATTGATATATTATTTTCATTAGCATTAAGAATATATTTATTTAATAAGGAAGTGTCTTTTTTATTTATTTTTATATTTGATATTTGAACGTTTAGTTTAAATTTTTGAGGTGTAAACTGCTTTAAGTTTAAATACGAAACACCTTTATTTGTTCCAATAAACAAAATACTATCTTTAATATCTATCACATTTACTGTATTCGATGTTAAACCGTTTGTTGTATAAAAAGATTGAATAAATGGGTTTTTTATTGTTGAATTATTCAAATTAATAATATTAAGACCTTTATTTGTTGCTACCCATATATTTTCGTCATATATTTTTATATCTTTAATATAATTACTAGATAAACCATCTTTATTGTTTATTATTTGTAATTTTTTATTATTGTAAAATAGAACTCCATCTTCTTTAGTTCCGAATAAAATATAATTTTTATATTTATTTACCTTTGTTATATTAATAGTATTATTATTAATTTCTATTTTATTGTATTTATTAGTTTTAGAATTTACCTTATAAGCACCGTGTTTACCTGCTACAATAATTATAGAATCGTTTAATGCAAACGCTGAATTTATCCAATCTTTTAATATAAGAGAAAACTTAAAGTCGTTATTTACTGAATAAAATCCGTATCTACCTCCGGCATATATTTTATTATTTGATAATATTAAATTTTTGACTGTAATATTATTTTTATATTCTTTTATTTCCCCATTTTTGTAATAATATAAAACATTTGGAGTAGTAATAATTAAAGACGAATCTCTATATGCTTTTATTGATTTAATAATAAATATTTTAGCAGGAAGCTTAAATTGTTCTATTTTATTTGCTTCTACAATATAAAACCTATTACTATATGTTGATATATATGTTTTATTATTCGTATTAAAAATATCAGTAATATCTTCACCTAATAATTTAGTATAATAATTTTTTATATCCGATTTTGGTTTATAAAATATCCCGGTATTTAATGTTGTAAACCAAAAGCCATATTCATTATCTACTAATACTGACGACACTTTATATGAGCTTAGTAATGTGTCAATTTTATATATTTCACGGTTTTTATTTCTGTGCAACAATACTACACCTTTATTTGTGCCTACCCAAATATTGTTATTCCAAAATTTAATAAAATATATTGTATTGTTATTTTTGTATAAGGTGTTTAACTTACCATTTATTACAGAGAACACATATTCTTTTGTATTAAAAATTATTTCATTTCCGCGTATAGCTGAGTTTGTTATGGAAAAAAGATTGTTGTTACACGGCAAGTTATAAATAGAATCTTCGTTAGTTTTTTTTATTCTTACTCTTTTATAAGTAGATCTCATCGAATTAATTGTAGTATTATTATCAATAACAATAATACTTATTGTTTCTTTAGGTGATTTTATTTTGGTATATTTCCCAATAGAATCTATTTTAAAAAATGCTTCCTTTTCGTTGAAACTAATATATACGTTATCTAGGCTGTCAACATAAAAGCCATTTCTTGAAGGTGTTAAAAGCCCGTTTCTTTTGTAAGAAATAACATTATTATATTTGTATTTTTCTATTCTGTTGTTAAAAAAATAACACAAATTACCATTAAACGATAAAAACCAAATTCTACCTTTATAATCTTCATAAATATTAAACACTGTGTTGGTTAATAATCCGTCTGACACAGTATAATTCTTAAACTTAAAACCGTCAAACCTACTTACTCCATTATCGGTTGCAAACCATAAATACCCTTTACTATCTTGTATTGTATAATATACTGTTGAGCTTTGTAAATCATCATCAACCGAATAATTTATAAAAGCTTTTGTTTGTGATTGTAAAATATTTACAAATAACAGAGTGAAAAATATGGTAAAAAATTTATTCAATATTTATATTGTTATTAATGTAAAGATAGAATAATTAATTAAAATTATTAAACACTATTTTTTTAAAAAATAGTTACTCTAATTTTCTATAATCTTTCATTTGTTTAGTGGGAGTAATTATAGTAAAATTATTCCATAAATTATCGTCGAATTGTTTTACATTAATAACCTGCATTTTTTCTTTTTGGGAGTACGAATCATAATGTTTTTTTGTAATTATTTGTTCGTTAATAACTAACATCTCAATATATTGTTCGGTGTTTTGTTTCAGTTTTAATTTTACTTTGTATTCATAAAGTTTTTTATCAAAGAAAAAACGTTCCTTTTTCTTTATTAGCGATAAATTACGATTAATACCAACAACAACTCCTTTTTTTAACGAAAAATATTTTAATCTGTAAGAGTTTCTTTTTTTCTCGAAATAAATTGATGCTTTAAATTTATTCTCGTTATAGGCAACCCCTAAAATATGTATGTTAGTACCGCATTTACCCAAGGTATATTCATAATCGGCTCTTATTATGGCACTTGTAGCTATAGAAACGTATACACGACCTTGGTATATTCCACTACCATTAGGTATAAAATCTATAATATACACCTCTTCACCATTAACAACTGTTCCGCCTGCTATTGTGTATTTATATCGCCCTGTTTTATACAAAAATTCCCACTGGTTTTGGTCTTTAAATGTTAAAAAATTATACGAATTTTCTATATTATGTTGATAAATACCTGTGTATATTTCATTATCTTTTAATTTAGTCGAATCGTTATCAACTATTTCTAATTTTCTGCTCAAAATCCCACTTTTTATTTTCCAATATTCTTTTTCTTTAGTGTTCTTAAAAAGCTTTTTAAAAACCGATTCTAGCTTAGACATATCAATTTCTTCTCCTTGTAATACAACCAACTGAATAGGCTCTATTTTAATATTTATTGAGTCGTTAGCTTGTCTATTTTGGTATATAAAGCCTAAAAAATCGCTAAACGAGCTTGTATGCTTAGGCATCTTATCCTCAATAAGTTTATTTAATTTTTTATTGATAGTTTCGAATGTACTTTTTTTAAATTTAAGTGTAAAGTTTTTTAAATCATAAGTATTTCGTTGACGAATAAAAGATTTTGTTTTCGTAGTTATATTTTTATAATTTTCATCTTTGTGTTCAATTACTTTTTCAATTATATCTTTAGCATCAGGTTGAGTGCCAAAAACAAAAATATCGTTTATACTAAAAATATTTTCTTCTAAATAAATTATGGGATTATTTTTAAAATCAGCAAGAGTTATTTTAATACTTTTATACCCCATAAATTGTACACTAATAGTATCTTCAATATTAAGTAAGGTAGAATTAACTGTAAAATACCCATCTTCGTTACTTATAGTACCTTTGTGTTTATGCAAAAACACAATACTTGTAAATGGTAATGCTTCTAATTTATTTTTATCTAACACTAAACCCTGTAATTCGCTTGTTTTACTATTCATTTCTAATAATTGAAGTCTAATTTCTTCAATATTTGATTGTGCATATATACCGTTTATAACTGAATATACGATAATTATTAGTATCGATAAAAGTTGTTTCATTATTAATTATATTCGAGACTTAATCTGTAATTTTTTTAAATTTGTATCAAAATTAAGCTTTTATATTTGAATTACTAATTTTGAGTAATTTATTAAGATAAAACAATTATTTTTACAAAATATATGAAATTATTTTACAGAAAATACGGAGAGAATAAACCTGTTTTAATTATTGTTCATGGGCTTTATGGTGCGTCTGATAACTGGGTAACTCATGGAAAAAAATTATCAGAGTATTTTGAAGTATATATTTTAGACCAACGCAATCATGGAAATTCGCCACATAGTATAGAGCATAATTACAATGTTATGTCGGCCGATATTTTTGAATTTATGGATTCTCAAAAAATTGAAAAAGCCATTTTACTTGGACATTCAATGGGTGGAAAAACAGTTATGACTTTTGCCGGTAAATATCCCGAAATGGTATCGGCACTTATTGTTGTTGATATTTCTCCGGCTAAATATTTAATAAATAGTTTTTCTAATTCAAAAACAGAAAAACATAAAAAAATAATTGAAGTACTTAACGATAAAGAAATTTTACAAGCTAACACACGTGCAGAAGCCAATAAAATTTGTGCAAAATATATAGATGAACCACAAATAAGAGCATTTATTTTAAAAAATTTGAAGCGAACAAACAGTGGTTTTAAATGGAAATTAAATGTTGATGTAATAACTAAAAATATCGACAATATATTATCTGATATAGTTTTAGAAAAAGATATTTCAGGGTTTCCCACATTATTTATTAAAGCAGAAAATTCTGACTATATAACAGAAAAAGATATTAATATAATCAACAATATTTTTCCCACAGCCGAAATTGCAAGCATAAAAAATGCAGGACATTGGGTTCATGCAGAACAACCAAAATTGTTTTTGGAAACAATTGTTAACTTTGTTTTAGATTAAAAAAAGTTTAACTTTGAATTAATGAATTTTAAAATAAATCACAATTCAAGTTTTAAATATATTGTAATAATTATACTTAGTATTATTTTGTATGGCAATACTATACAAAATAATTATTCTATTGATGATGAGCTTATTACCTCTGTGTTTAAAAACAAAACGCCTACAATAAAAGATATATTTACCTCTTATACTTTTTCAGATAAAACAAAAGATATGAATTTTGCTTATCGACCTATCTTGCTTTCTTCATTTGCACTAGAAAAAATGCTTTTGGGTAAATTAAATGCACATTTTAGTCATTTTGTAAATCTTTTATTTATTATTTTAATTTTTTGCCTAGTTTATTATTTTTTATCACAATTATTTATTGATGAAAACTCATTAATAATACTGTTTTCTATAAGTATTTTTATTGCTCACCCACTTTTAACCGAGCTTATAAATAATATTAAATCACGCGACGAACTTTTAGTTATTTTGTTCGGAACACTTAGCATAATTACATACCTAAAGTTTTTAAAATCACGTAATTATTATCTAGTGTTATTAATTTTGGTATTTTTTATTTTTGGTATATTATCAAAAAAATCATTTTTAGTTTTTTCATTTTTATTACCATTAACCTATATTTACTATTCAAAAAAAATACTTTCTAAAGAGCTGATAATCTCGGTAATATTTGCCCTATTACCTCTTTTCATAATATTTATTGTGAAAAAATCTTTTTTATCTGAAACGGCATTAATACGTAATTATCAATATTTTGAAAACCCTTTATATTCTATGTCATTAATTGATAGAATATCAACAGGTTTTACTGTACCATTATACTATATTAAATTATTTTTTATACCAAATAAATTATCATTTTATTACGGTTATAATACTGTTACACTGCAAACATTCACCAGTATATTACCCTATATAAGTTTAGCATTTTATTCATTACTATTATTAGTTTCAGTTAAAACTTTTAAGAAACACAAAATGCTTTCTTTTGGCATATTGTTAGTTTTATTACAAAGTGCAGCTGTTTCCAATATATTTATAGTATTACCCGGAATAATAGCCGAACGTTTCTATTTTATTGGTACATTAGGAATGTCAATAATTACAGCACAATTACTTTATTATTTTGCAAAAAAGCTTAAAATTATTAATTATAAATTTGTTTATATTCTGCCATTATTTATAATTCTGCCATTATTTGTTTTAACTATCAAGCGAAATACTAAATGG
The DNA here is from genome assembly GCA_947311115.1 of uncultured Bacteroidales bacterium. Lineage (GTDB taxonomy): Bacteria > Bacteroidota > Bacteroidia > Bacteroidales > JAFGXI01 > DYMG01. Next base: position 9,454 of record CAMZKE010000087.1, read on the forward strand.
AAAGATTCGTTTACACTTTTCAATGCAGATATTGGTCATCTCAAAAATTCGGTGAAAGCAAATGAGTTAACAGCTTCGGTTTATTTAAAAAAATACTCTGAAACAAAAAACATATCCTACCTAAACAAAGCAGAGAAATATAGTAAAAATGCAGTAAAAATATACCCTGAATATGCATCAATATGGAATAATTTAGGTTTTATATATTTTACAAAACAAAGCTATAAAGAAGCTGAAAAAGCATATTTAAACTCAATTAAATATTCTACAAATAATGCAAATCCATACTATAATTTAGCATTGTTGTATAACAAAACAAATAATATTGAAAAAGCTAAACTAAATTATTTAAAAGTTTTAGAAACAAACCCTAATTTACCCAATTATTTACCTTATTTAAAACAGTTTATACTGAAAAATAATTTTACTAAAGTTTTTATTAACAAACTAGAACAATTACTAAATAGTAGTTATAATTATAATCTAGAGATATTAATTATTGATTTATATAACTCACAAGCAGATTATGAAAAAATGATGAAGCATCTATTAATTGTAAACAAAAATAATCCATCAGCAAGTATAACAAAGCTTATTGAACAAACACAATTGCAACTGTGAAAATTATATGTGAATTTGCTATATATAATTAATTTAAGTTTTAAGTCTTAAATACTATCTTTGCAAAAAATATAGATTTATGTCTGACAAAATAATAATTTTAGATTTTGGTTCGCAATATACTCAGTTAATAGCTCGCAGAATACGTGAATTAAATGTTTATTGCGAAATACATCCATACAATAAAATTCCTGAATTTGATAATACTGTAAAAGGAGTTATTCTTTCTGGCAGCCCTTTTTCGGTTCGCGATGAGGAAGCACCTATTCCTGATTTATCTAAAATAAAAGGTGTTCAGCCGTTGTTAGGAGTTTGTTATGGAGCACAGCATTTAGCTCACAATTATGGAGGCGAAGTATTACCATCGAATAAACGAGAATATGGACGTGCAAATCTAAATTTTGTTGACAATAACTCTAATTTACTTAAAGGAATAAGTATAAATACTCAAGTTTGGATGTCGCATGGCGATACTATTGCAACTATACCTAACAATTACAAGATTATTGCAAGTACAACTGATGTAAAAGTTGGAGCTTTTAAAATTAAAGATGAAACAACATACGGTATTCAGTTTCACCCTGAGGTTTATCATACATTAGAAGGCAAAAAGATGCTCGAGAATTATGTAATAAATATTTGTGGTTGTAAACAAGATTGGACACCTAATACTTTTGCAGAAACATCGATAAACGAACTTAAAGAAAAGCTTGGTAATGATAAAGTTATACTTGGATTGTCTGGTGGGGTTGATAGCTCAGTAGCTGCAATTTTATTGCACAAAGCTATTGGTAAACAACTAACTTGTATTTTTGTTGATAATGGTTTACTTAGGAAAAATGAATTTGAAGATGTATTAGATTCGTATAAGCATTTAGGTTTAAATGTAATAGGCATTGATGCTAAAAATATGTTTTACAAAGCTCTCGAAGGCGTAACCGAACCTGAGGCAAAACGTAAAGCAATTGGTAAAACTTTTATTGATGTATTTGACCAAGAGGCTAAAAAAATAGAAAATGTTAAATGGTTAGCACAAGGTACAATTTACCCTGATGTTATTGAAAGTATTTCGGTTAATGGTCCTTCTGCTACAATAAAATCGCATCATAATGTTGGCGGTTTACCCGATTATATGAAACTTAAAATTGTTGAGCCATTAAAATTATTATTTAAAGATGAGGTTCGTAGAGTAGGTAAAGAAATAGGGTTAAATCAAGAACTATTAGGTCGTCACCCGTTCCCGGGTCCTGGTTTAGGAATTAGAATTTTGGGCGATATTACTGCCGAAAAAGTTAGAATTTTACAGGAAGCTGACCATATTTTTATTAGTCAACTAAGGAAAGATAATTTATATGATGATGTTTGGCAAGCAGGAGTAATGTTGTTGCCTGTACAATCGGTAGGTGTTATGGGCGATGAGCGTACTTATGAACAAGTAGTAGCTTTACGTGCTGTACAAAGTACCGATGGTATGACTGCTGATTGGGTGCATTTACCTTACGAGTTTCTTGCCAAAGTATCGAATAAAATAATTAATCAAGTAAAAGGAATTAATAGAGTTGTTTACGATATAAGCTCTAAACCACCTGCAACTATTGAGTGGGAATAAGAAAAGTAATATGATTGTAAAGCAAGTATCCTAAAATTATTGTAATAAAAAAAGGCTCAATTTTGAGCCTTTTTTATTTTGTATAGGTATAAATTACTTTTCTACTAAATTATCCATACCTTTTTCCAATGCCTCTTGGTTAAGAGGAATTAATTTATGATATCTTTCAGGTAAAGATTTTTTAAGACCTGCAATAACATTTTCCATTTTTACAATAGGTCTCATTTTTAAATAAGCACCTAAAATAATCATGTTAAATACTTTTGTATTACCCATTTCGGCAGCAGCTTTAGCTCCTTCAATAGAATAAATCTTAATATCAGTACGTGTTGGGTGTTTTGTTATACCATTAGGGTCATATAATAAATAACCACCGGGTTTAACAGCACTTTCAAACTTATCCATACTTTGTTGGTTAAGAATTACGCAAGTATCAAAATTATTTATTACAGGCGATGCAATTTTTTCATCACTTAAAATAACAGTTACATTTGCGGTTCCACCTCTCATTTCAGGTCCATAAGATGGCATCCAACTTACTTCTTGTTCTTGCATAATTCCAGAGTACGCAAGTATTTTTCCCATAGAAAGAACACCTTGTCCACCAAAACCTGCTATAATAATTTCTTCAGTCATAGTTTCAAATTTTACTTTTCAATTAATTTACCATCAACTTTAATATCTCCGAGAGGATAAAATGGGAACATATTCTCAACCATCCATTCGTTAGATTTTGTAGGAGTCATTTTCCATCCTGAATTACAGTTAGAAACTATCTCAACAAATTGAGTTCCTTTTTTTGCTTGTACATTTTCAAAAGCTTTTTTAATTGCTTTTTTAGCTTTTCTAACATGACCCGGAGAATGTACCGCATGACGTGATACAAAATATGTACCCGGTAGTTGAGCAACTAATTCTGTCATTTTAAGCGGGTTTCCCATCATTTTCACATCTCTACCAAATGGCGATGTAGATGATTTCATATTTGGTAATGTTGTTGGAGCCATTTGTCCACCTGTCATACCGTAAATACCATTGTTTACAAAAATAATAACAATATTTTCGCCACGGTTACAAGCGTGAATTGTTTCTGCTGTACCAATTGCAGCTAAATCGCCATCACCTTGGTAAGTAAAAACCATTTTATTTGGCCACAAACGAGATATGCCTGTTGCAACAGCTGGTGCTCTACCATGAGCTGCTTGTTGCATGTCAATATTCATAAAATCGTATGCAAGAACAGAACAACCTACAGGAGCAACTCCTATAGTATCTTCTTCCATTCCCATTTCTTCAACAACTTCCATTGTAATTCTGTGTGCAGTACCATGACCGCAACCAGGGCAGTACGACATTACATTATCAGTCAATAGTTTGGTTTTAGTAAAAACCTTTTGACCATTCTTTATTATTTCTTCTGCTGTCATTGTTTATCCTCCAATAATTTTTTGTTCAAGTGCCTCAACAATTTCGTCTGATGTAGGAATAATTCCACCTACACGACCAAAATGCTCCACCTTAATTTTACCATTAACTGCAAGTCTTACATCGTCAACCATTTGTCCCATATTCATTTCAACACTTAACATTCCTTTTACTTGGTCTGCTAATTCGTTTAATCTTGCTTTTGGGAAAGGAAATAATGTAATAGGACGTAAAAGACCTACTTTTATTCCTTTTGCACGAGCAATTTTTACTGCATTTTGCGATATTCTTGCACTTGACCCAAAGGCTACAAGTAAATATTCAGCATCCTCTGTTTCAAACTCTTCAAATCTGATTTCTTCCTCAGCCATTTCCTTGTACTTTGCTGCAAGTTTATGGTTATGAGCTTCCATTTTTTCAGATTTCAAGTGAAGAGATGTTATTATATTACGCTCTCGTCCGTTTGTTCTACCAACTGTAGCCCAGTCGCCGTATTTAGCATAAATTTCTTCGTCTGTTAATCTTGTTACTTGTTCTGACAAAATAACTTTTTCCATCATCTGGCCAATAACACCATCAGAAAGAACCATTACCGGAGTACGGTATTTGAAAGCTAATTCCATACCTAATCCTGCAAAATCATACATTTCCTGTACTGATGCCGGAGCTAAAACTAAAAGATTATAATCGCCATGTCCACCACCTTTTACAGCCTGATTGTAGTCAGCTTGCGATGGTTGAATTGTTCCTAATCCGGGACCTCCCCTAACAACATTTAAAATTACGCCAGGTAATTCTGCACCTGCCATATATGATATTCCTTCTAGTTTTAAACTAATACCCGGACTTGAAGATGAAGTTGCAACACGCTTTCCTGTAGCTGCACCACCGTAAACCATATTTATAGCAGCGACTTCACTCTCAGCCTGTAGAACTACCATTCCTGTTCTTTTGTGTGGCTCTTCGGCCATTAAATACTCAATTACTTCCGATTGAGGTGTAATAGGATAACCAAAATATCCATCTGCTCCCGACCTGATAAGACCTTCGGCAAAAGCTTCGTTACCCTTCATTAATTTAAATTCACCCATTATTGTAATGTTTTTTTGTTAATTAATCAGACCTGCTTAGGCCTCAACTTTAATTCTGTAAACAGTTATTACTGCATCAGGACAAACCAACGCACAGCTTGTACAACCGGTACAAGCATCAGGGTTTTCCATATAAGCGTAATGATAACCTTTACCATTCACTTCTTTTGCCATACCAATAACATCGGTTGGGCATGCTACCATACAAACCTCACAACCTTTACACTTTTCGGTATCGACAACAATAGCTCCTTTAATTTTTGCCATATTTCTCGTTTTTTACGTTGCCCAAAGGTAGTAAAATTTATTTTAAATTTTTATGATTAATAACATAGTCGTTGCTAGTGTAATATACTGTAAACAAGAAACATAACGAAATACTAATGAAATTTAGAATGATTCTTATTTATGAAATTATATTTTTTAATGAATCTCCTCGCCGCAAGCGGACGAGGTATCGTTTTGGAATACTATTCTTTTATACGTCCCAAGGGACGGGGAATTAAACCCATACAGATTAAAGAAAGTATTTTAATTACACTGTAGATAAACGTTCGGGAGAATATTTAATCGAAGCAATAAAGAAAGCGTTAAAATACATGAGTATTCTATTTTATTATTAATTCATAAGCTATTTGTATATTTATTGGGTAGTAGTGCTAAATTACCGCAAGCAAATCAGAGGTCATTATAGAATAATAAAATTTGATAAAATTTTGATTCCGATAATAATATTATAAAAAATAGTTATTATTCTAATTATTTTTTTACTTTAGCTATGTTTATTTAAAATTGCAAAATGAAAATAATAATTGCAGGAGCTGGCGAAGTTGGTACACATTTAGCAAAAATGCTTAGTAAAGAAAAGCACGATATTACCGTTATAGATAGTAATTCAAAAAAACTGAAACTCTTAGAAAATCATACTGATGTATTAGGCATTGCTGATAATGCTGTATCTCCAAGTGCTTTAAAAGACTCTGGTGTAGGTGTTGCAGATTTGTTTATTGCTGTTACTCAAAATGAAGAAACGAATATTACCTCATCGTTATTGGCAAAAAAAATTGGTGCAAAGCGTACTATTGCACGTATTGACAATAAAGAATATTTAGAAAAAATTAATAATGATATTTTTAAAGATTTGGGTGTAGATTCATTAATATATCCTCAAAAATTGGCTTCTGAAGAAATTATTGAACTATTAAAACAAACAGGAATAAGTGAAAAAATTGATTTTTATAAAGATCAACTGTCACTATATGTAATAAAATTGGAAGAAAATGCTCCAATATTAAATAAGTCATTATCTGATGTTTCTAAAATGTCAGTGGATTTAAATTATAGAGCTGTAGCAATATATAGAGATAATAAGACAATTATCCCAAAAGGAGGAGATGTTTTTAAATTAAACGATTTAGTTTACACAATTTCAACAAAAATAGGAGTCAAAAATTTGCTTGAAATTACAGGTAGAAAAAATATTGATATTAAAAATATTATGATTCTTGGAGGGAGTAGAATTGGTAAACAATTAGCCAAAGTACTACAAAAGAATTTTACTGTAAAACTTATTGAACGTGATTTTGATAAGTGTGAAAAGCTAGCAGATGAACTGGATAATACACTTATATTAAATGGCGATGGTAGCGATACAGAACTGCTTTTAGAGGAAGGTGTACGAAAAATGGATGCCTTTATTGCTGTTACAGAAAATTCGGAAACTAATATTCTTTCTTGCCTGTTAGCAAAACGTTTTGGGGTTAAAAAAACCATTGCTGAAATTGAAAACATTGATTTTATTGATCTTGCCGAAGATATTGGAATAGACACAATTGTAAACAAAAAGTTGATTGCTGCAAGTCATATATATTCTTATACATTATCAGCCGAAGTAACTTCGTTTAAAATGCTTACCGGTACTGATGCAGAGGTGTTAGAACTTATTGCACATGTTAATTCAAAAATTGTAGGGAAACCATTATCTGAAATAAAATTCCCTTCAAACGCAATTATTGGAGGTATTATTAGAGATAATAATAGTATTATTGCTAAGGGTGATACTATAATAAATTCAAACGATAAGGTAGTTGTATTCTCACTACCTGATGCAATTAAAGATATTGAAAAGTTTTTTAAATAAACAGAATGAATAAAAATATCATATTTTTTATTTTAGGCAGATTATTAATTATTGAGGGAGCTTTTCTTTTAATATCAGCAGGTGTTTCTGCATTTTATGGCGAACAAGATTATATCTATTTTTTAGAAGTTGCACTTTTAAATTTTATAGTAGGTAGTGTTTCTTGGTTTGCTGTACGTAATACAGAAAAAAGTTTAGGAAAAAAAGAAGGTTATATTGTAGTAAGTCTTGTTTGGGTCATCTTTTCAATTTTTGGAGCACTTCCTTTTGTATTAAGCGGAGCAATACCAAGTTATACCGACGCTTTCTTTGAAACAATGTCAGGATTTACTACAACAGGCTCATCAATATTAAATGCAAACCAAATTGATAATTTACACTATGGTATTCATTTTTGGCGAAGTATAACTCAATGGATAGGTGGAATGGGAATTATTGTAATGGCATTAGCTATTTTCCCTCTTTTAGGTATTGGTGGTCAATCCTTATTTGTAGCCGAAGTACCAGGCCCAACAAAAGATAAGTTACATCCAACAATTAAACAAACAGCAAAAAGTTTATGGGGCATATATATTCTTTTTACTGTGGTAGAAGCTATACTTTTATTTTTTGGCGGTATGGAGCCTTTTGATGCTGTTTGTCATTCGTTTACCACTATGGCTACAGGGGGTTTTTCTACAAAAGGAGCAAGTATTGCTTATTATGATTCGTCATACATACATTATGTTATAATAATTTTTATGTTTTTAGCAGGACTTAATTTTACTTTATCATTCTATGCTTTAAAATTTAAGTGGAAAAAAGTAATAAAGAACGAAGAGTTTAAATATTATTTTTTGTTTACTGTTGTATTTACTGCTTTAATAACATTATTCTTAGTGTTTTTACACGATAAAGAACCTATTAAATCAATAAGAGATTCTTTGTTTCAGGTTGTGTCATTAATGACTACAACAGGGTTTGCCACAGTTGATTATACCCTTTGGAAAGGGTTTATTGTAGTAATAGCATTTATACTAATGTTTTTAGGTGGTTCTGCAGGTTCGACTGCGGGAGGAATAAAAATAATAAGAGTAGTATTGGTGTTGAAAAATATTTATTTCGAATTAAAACGAACAATCCATCCGCATGCAGTAATACCCGTTAGGTATAATAAACATAGTGTTGACCAAAAAATTATAAATAATATAACCGCATTTATTACAATATATATTATTACATTTGTTATAGGTACTATTTTTATATCAATATTTGGATATAATTTAGATACTGCTATGGGTGCGGTGGCTGCTACACTTGGGAATATTGGACCGGGTATTGGCGAAGTAGGACCATCAAGCAATTTTGGTTTTTTTCCGGATATAGCAAAATGGTTTTTATCATTTTTAATGCTATTAGGAAGATTAGAGTTATTTACTATTTTAGTTTTATTTTCTAAATCTTTTTGGAAGATTTAATCTTTTTTAAATACTTATCTGTTTCAGCCTTAACAATTTTTGCACTTTCAAAATATGCATTTGCCGATTTGTTACAATCTGCATATTTAAATTTACGATGAAGTTTTTTAATAATAGTTGTACTGAGTTCGTTTATTAGGGCTTCCATTTGTTTTTGATAAAATTCAGAATTAATAACTCTCTAACAAATGATATATATCATTGTTGTAAGCATACGGTCAAATAAATCCACATTATTCAGATAATTTATAACGTACATCCAGATTGTTCATGTTTTATTCTTTTCCTTAGACAATGCATTGAACCATGCTGTTGTATATGAATAGTGCAAATGGTTTACAACGAAGTATAAGGAAAAAATGAATAATGAATCTCCTCGCCGCAAGCGAACGAGGTATCGTTTTGGAATACTATTCTTTTATACGTCCCAAGGGGCGGGGAATTAAACCCAAACAGATTAAAAAACTAATCATCTAAATTTGGGTAATTTATATTATCTGACTGGTTTTAAGTAAATTTATTTCATTTTTGTTAAAATATATGAATAATGTGGGTTAATATGTATAACTCGGATTGCTCAGTAGTAGTAATATCGCAAACCGATGATAAAGGTTATTTTTATACCATTAAACCAAGGAAGTTATAAAATTGCATTAAGTTTTATGGGTTAGTTACAAAAAAAGGGCTAACAATAATTATTAGCCCCAAAGTTTAAACTCTCAGTAGGTAAGTTACTTTATAATACTTATTGTTTTAGTTGTGTTATTTATTTTTAAATAATAAATTCCTGTATTAAAATCAGATAAATCAATAGTTCCATTAATTGTAGTTGTCATAACCACTTTGCCTATAGAATTTAGTACAATTAATTTTGTATTATTTGCATTTGAAATATTTATTATTCCGTTTGAAGGATTTGGATAAATATTAATTTCTTTTTCATTTAAGGTGTTTATTGCTGTTTCTGTAGCTTCAGTTACCTTTATTGTCCAATCTTGTGTATCACCGTTTTGAGCAGTAATAGTATAAACTACATCATCAGAGAAATCGTTAGCAGTTACACCGCTTTCTTGGGTTGTTGTTCCTATTTTTGCAGAAGCATCGCCTGACAATGTATAAGTAGCTACTAATGATGTTAAATCAGTTCCATTTTCAACTTCAATTGTTACAATATGATTATTTGCATCAATATTTGCCGCTCCTGTTTGTTCAGCAAAGCTATATGATAAAATATCGTTTTGGTCGTTTTCTGCTACGGTTACATTTACGTCCCAATCAGCAGTAGTTGAACCATCTTCGGCAGTTACTGTGTAAGTTACTGTGTTTGAAAAATCGTTGGCTGTAGTACCACTTGTTTGTGCTGTTCCGGCAATATCAGCAGTTGCACCATACGATAACTCAAATGTGGCAACTAAGGCTGACAAATCAGTACCATAAGCTACCTCGATATCAACAGTTCCATTTTGTCCGTTAAATGCCGGTTCGGTAATTGTTGCTGCTTCTGTTTGTTCTGCAAAACTATAAGCTGTAATATTTGCTTCGGTATTATCTTCAGTTGATATTGTTACAGTTATTGTCCAATCTTGTTCGCTACCATCTTGTGCTACCACAGTATAAGTAACAGGATTTGTGAAATCGTTAGCTGTAGTACCGCTTGTTTGTGCTGTTCCGCTAATGTTTGCAGTTGCATAATCAGATAAAACAAAATCGGCTATTAACGAACTAACATCAGTACCCTGTGCCACAGTTACATCAACAGTATGGTTAAATGTATTTATTGTTTCATCATCAATTTGGTTTGGTAAATTAAAATCAACAATATCTTTATCTGAGCTTGCATCAGCCACGCTTACAATAACATCCCAATCTTGAGTTGTTGTACCATCGCTGGCTGTTACAGTATAAACTAATGCAACATCTTCAGTAAAATTATTAGGTGTTACACCACTTGTTTGAGCAGTTCCGCTAACATCGGCAGTTGCATCAGTAGATAGCTCAAATGTTGCAACTAAACCATTAAGGTTTGTTCCATAATCTACTTCAATTTCAACTTTCCCATTTTGTCCCATTATAGGGGCAGTAATAGTGGCATCACCGGTTTGTTCTGCAAAGCTATAAGCGGTTATATCTGCATCTCCACCGCCAAATTGTGCATTTGCATTAAATGCAATTCCAATAACTGTAAATACAGTTAATAGTACTCTTAAAGTAATTTTTCTCATAATGTAAGGTATAATAGACAAAATGGTTGCACTTTATAGGCAATTTTTTCCATGTGGACAAAATGGTTGCACTTTTTTAGCATAATAATTCAATACTGTCCTAAATAAATTTTAGAGTATAAAACGATAACGTTTTTATTGATTTACAAAGCAAAAACTATGTAAGTTCAAAAAAGAACC
>CAMZKE010000088.1 GCA_947311115.1 uncultured Bacteroidales bacterium
AAACCATTTGCAGTATTCATATACAGCTACATGGTTTGTCGCCTCGTCTCAGAAAAAGAAAAAAGCATGAATAATTCCATCTAACTAAATTGGTAAAATCTGAATATTACCAACATGGTATTTATCAAAATTTAGTTAGCTATTTTTTGCTACTTTTTCTAAAGTCTTGTAATACGGGTTAAAGACAGTAAAATTAATGATACACAAGCTATTTAATTTTTGACTATTAGCCTAATATAACAAAAAAGAGATTACTTTTTATAAGTAATCTCTTTCCTTTAAATACTTATAAATTATTAGTTATTTCTTTTTAAAGTCATCGAAATCTCTTTGCGATTTTAATAAGTTAGTACCGTTTAATAAAAGATTTTTAACTTCGTGTAAAATTCCTAAGTAAAGCATAGAATTTTTAGTACCGGCTTCTTTATGTTTAACACGCTTAATCTGAATTGTACGATACTCATTCATTTTGTTTATTAAATTCTGACGTGAATCAATTATTGAACGTACATTTTCGTATTGTTTTGTATTGATTGTACTAATAATTTGTTTGTAATACTCACGAATATCTTTAGCAACACCCTTAAGCTCTGTAATTTGCACATCTAATAATTCTCCGAAATTATTTTCAACATGTTCGTAACTTGAACCTACAATAAAAGTTAAATCGTGTGCTGTTTCTCTTAAATAATCGAGAACTTGAACATAAAAGTGGCTTGTTTTTATAGAATCCTCATCAAATTTTTGAATTGTTTTATAAATATTATCTTTTAAGTATTTTGCTTGTTTGTTTAGTACATCAACATCTTTTTTTGTATTCTTTAATAGTTTTCGGTCTTCGGTTTCTAGTCCAAGTACAACATTATCGAAAATACCCGACACCTGTGTTAATGTATCAGTAATACTTGCAGTACATTCTTCTAAAACATTATCTTCGGCAATATCTTTTATTATTGTTGCCTTTTCTTGTTCTTTTTTTCTTGCAAATGCATACGATTTAACTACAATAAAAATAACAACAGCCATCATTCCAAATATTGCATAAAAACCGCCATAACTAAATAATAATGCAACTAAAAATGCAACAGTGAAAGCCGAGAATGCTGTAAAAAACCATCCGCCAATAACAGAAATAACTCCTGTAATTCTAAACACAGCACTTTCTTTATCCCACGCACGGTCGGCAAGCGATGTACCCATAGCTACCATAAATGTTACATAAGTTGTAGAAAGTGGTAATTTAAAGTTTGTTCCTATTGATATTAAGATACTTGCTACAACAAGATTTACAGCCGCTCTAATCATATCAAAAGCAGGAGGGTTTTTCTCTTGTGCTTGTTTTTGTTGAAATGGTTGAGAATCGAATTTATTTTCTAAGAATCTATTTACACCCGCAGGTAAAAGCTTTTTTATCATTTTGTTCGATCTTCTTACACTACGCACTATATTACGCGCCATAATAGATGAACCAAATTTTTCTTCGCCTTCGCTTTGACTACTTAAATCTAATGATGTTTTAATTACTGCTCTTGATTTTTTCGATATCCACAAAGTTATTACCATTATTAAACCTGCAATAACTAAAAGATATAATTCTGTAGGTACTTTTCCTGTTAATCCACTCATTAAATGTGTGCTTGCATCAGCTCCACTGGCAACCCAATCCTGATATGCATGATATCCTGCTAAAGGAACTCCAATAAAGTTTACAAGGTCGTTGCCTGCAAATGCCATTGCTATTGCAAATGTTCCAACTAACACAATTACTTTTAAGATATCTATTTTTAATAATTGAAATACTTTCAATATAATTGTCCAAGCGACAAAACTATATCCCATTATTAAGAGTGAATTAACTTTTACCCAATCTTTTAAAATCATACCGTCGGGCATTTCAAATTTTGAATATGTAGAGCCTTTTATACCTTTTATTAATATGAAATATGTGATAGCCATAATTGCTAATCCTCCCCATATAGCACCAAAATATTTCATGTTTTTATCGTAATTAAACGAAAATAATAAGCGTGATATATACTGAACGAATGCTCCTACAGAAAAGGCTACTACAACAGACAATAAAATACCTGATACAATTAGTACGGCTTTACTCGTATTTATAAAAGTTCCTACATTAACAGGATGTCCCACAACCTCTTGTATTTGAGCAATCGCTTCTGGTTGTGTAGCTAATTTCACAACAGCAACCGAAACAGCAGCACCTAACAATTCAAAAACTATTGAAACTGTTGTTGATGTAGGCATACCAAAGGTATTAAAGGTGTCCAATAAAATAATATCGGTAAGCATTACAGCTAAAAATATTATCATTATCTCAGAAAAATAGAAATGCTCAGGGTGAAAAATTCCTTTTCGAGCTACTTCCATCATACCGCTAGAAAAAGTAGTACCAACAAGAATACCAAGTGCAGCAACACCCATTATAATTTTAAACGGGGCAGCTTTGGCTCCTATTGCCGAATTTAAAAAGTTTACAGCATCGTTACTTACTCCTACAATTAAGTCGGAAATTGCAAGTGCAAATAAAACTACAACTAAAATTAAATAAATATTTTCCATTTCGTCTTTATAAATTATATTAGACGGCAAAATAATATATTATAAATTTCAAATGTGTTACTTGTGCAATAAGTTAATGTTAATTTAATGTTAACTTTCTACATTTCATTACCAATATTTTCAATTTCGTTATGTAGGCTAGGTTGTTCAATACTTTCAACAATACTAAAATAATGAAAAGCTAATGCAACCATAGGTATTGTATATGAAATATATGATACTATTTGAGAAAGCACCAAGAAGAAACCATAAATCATTTTATATGTTTCGGTATTGCCTCCGTGCATCATTATTGTTGATTGAAGAATAATTGTTGGAATTGCAAAAATATAGTTAAATACCATTATAATAATATAGGTAACTAAAAGTAATAAAAAAGTCCACCACCAACGTTTGTGAGTTAATAAAAATGTACGAGAAAACGCATCGCCAAACCCTTTACCTTCTACTATTAAGGCAATAAGCAATAAGGACAATGATACTGTTAAATATATACCGGGTATTAGTATTAAAATAAAACCAACAGTTATTATTAATGCAAAAACTATTTGTGCACCTAAAATTGCAAAAAAGTTTTTTAAAGTAAATTGCCATACATCTACAGGTTCAAAATTTCCAAAACCCTTATCGTTATATAGTTTTATATATCCATAAACTAATCCATTAAAAATTGTGTAACTGGTTAAAGCCAATAATATATATAAAAAAGCATAACTGCTCATTTGTCCTATCATATTAAAGACATTTAAACCGGAGCCTAACATACCTGTGTACATAGAAACATTAAAAAATGCATACACAATTGCTGACATTATAATAAAAGGAGAAGCATAAATTAATAAGGTTTTTCCTAAAGGTTTATAGTTTTGTTTTATAAACACAAATGTTGCATTTAAAACATCGCCAAATTCTCTGTCTTTTTTAAAATCAATTAGTTTTTCCATTATTCAATATATTTGTTCTGTTCGTTTATAGAGAGAAAATTAATTTTGTTATATAACTTTTTTGGATAAATAAAAAAGTACCATATTATTAATACTAGTGAAGCAACTATAATTAATAGTTTTAAAGTTATAGGCATAAAAGAATATCTGGTAATAAAGCCTTCAATAACTCCGGCAATAATAAAAAATGGTACTAAACCGAGTACAATTTTTGCACCTCTTTTTGTTCCAAATTTAAACGAATCAATTCGTTTATAAGATTTGGGGAAAAGAATAGAATTACCTATTATTAAACCGGCTCCACCTGCTACTATTATTGAAAAAATTTCTATTGTACCATGTAACCATATACTACTCATACTTTGTAATAAAACACCTTCTTTATACATCATATAATGAAAAGCCCCAAGCATTAAACCATTAGTAAAAAGAATATAGCCGGTACCAACCGAAAAAAACAAACCTAACAAAAATGCCAAAAACGAGACTCTAATATTATTTACAGTAATACCTAAAAACATTTCAAGCTCGTTAGCACTTTTGTAAACAGCTGTTGGGTCGCCATCTTTTACATTTTCGTGAGTCATATTTACATAAACATCTCCTAAAATTAAACGCACAAAACCATCGTCGTTTGCTGCTGAAAGAAAGCCTAAACTTGTTGATATTATTGTAATAAGCAGCGAGTAATAAAAATATTTTCTGGTTTTATAAAACATTAATGGAAAATCATATTTCCAAAAAGCTTTTACTCTAGCTTTTTTCTCTTTTTTAGTTTTATAAATTTCTTGATGTATTTTTAATGCTAACTCATTCAAATAGTTTTTTATATCGCTTTCAGGATAAAATGTTTGAGCATAAGCTAAATCATCGGTTAATTGAATATATAAATCAGAAAGCTCATCGGGTTTAATATTTTTATTACCAAATAGATATGACTCAAACCCTTTCCATCTATCGATGTTTTTATTTATAAAAGCTATTTCCTTCATTTATATTTATAAAAATATAGTTTTATAGTTTATTATCAAAGTTTAAATAAACAATTAAACAATTTTTTATAGTTTCGCAAAATGAAAATTATAACTAGAAATTTACCCTTATTAATAGTAATATTAATAATATTTTCGTGTAATAACGCACAAAAAACTAAACAAATAGTATCCGAAAAAATAGACTCAATACCAAAATTAAAAGAAAACTTAAAGTTTGGGATACCTGTTAATGATTATATATTTAATAAGAAAATAGTAAAGCAAAACCAAAATATTAGCGATATTTTACTTCCTTATGGGATAAGTAATAAAAATATATTTAGTATTGCTCTTGCCGATAGTATTTTTAATATCAGAAAAATAAGAACCGGAAATAAATATTTTACATTTCAGAAAAATGATAGTGCCAAAACTTTAGATTATTTGGTGTACCAAATAAACAAAATTAAGTATGTTATTTTTGATTTTACTGATAGTGTTGAAATAAAATTAGGAGAAAAAAAAGTTATAACCAAGCGTAGAAAAATAACAGGTACAATTACTTCATCGCTTTGGAATGCTTTTGTTAATACCGATGAAGACCCAATGTTAGCAAACGATTTATCTGAAATTTATGCTTGGTCTATCGATTTTTTTGGGATACAAAAGGGCGATAGATTTACAATAATTTACGATGAGTTAATGGTTGATTCTGAAAAAGTTGGAACCGGTACAATTTATGCTGCACTTTTTACAAATGCAGGAAAAGATTTTTATGCTTTTAGGTTTTTGCAAGATAGCGTTTATACTTATTTCGATGAAAATGGAAATTCTTTACGAAAAACATTCTTGAAAGCACCTTTAAAATATTCACGCATAAGTTCCCGATTTACAAACAGTAGATATCATCCTGTATTAAAAATTTATCGTCCTCATCACGGAGTTGATTATGCGGCTCCAAAGGGTACTCCCGTTCATACAATTGGCGATGGTAGAGTAATTAAAAAAGGCTGGGACCACGGAGGTGGAAACTTTATAAAAATCAAACATAATTCTGTATATACCACTACATATATGCACCTCTATAAATTTGCAAATAGTATAAAAGTAGGCGATTTTGTAACTCAAGGACAGCTTATTGGCTATGTAGGAAGTACCGGGCTTGCAACCGGCCCACATTTAGATTTTAGAGTTTATAAAAACGGACATGCTATTAACCCTCTTAAAATGGAAGCCCCACCCGCCGAGCCTGTTAAGAAAGAAAATATTGATGTGTTTAATAAAGTTAAGGATAAATATATTAATGAGTTAAAATAAAATTTAAATTAGCTTAATTACTGAAGTTTCACACTTATAATTAATGTACTTTATATTAGTGATTTAACATATTACAA
>CAMZKE010000089.1 GCA_947311115.1 uncultured Bacteroidales bacterium
CAAGGGGTTCTTTTTTGAACTTACATAGTTTTTGCTTTGTAAATCAATAAAAACGTTATAGTTTTATACTCTAAAATTTATTTAGGACAGTATTGATATATTATAAAACATAACTGATAAAAATCATTATATCTAATAAATTATTAACTTAGCATTCTTAAACAAAAAATTAAATAAAATGAGTGAATTTAATTATCAAGAGCCTTTTCCTATTGAAAAAGATGATACAGAATACAGACTAATTACCAGAGATTACGTTTCGATAGTTGAGTTTGATGGCAGAAAAATTTTAAAAATAGATCCAAAAGGGCTAGAATTATTAGCCGAAACTGCAATGACAGATGTTTCTTTTTTTCTACGTCCTGCACATTTAGAAAAACTTGCAAAAATTCTTGACGACCCTGAAGCTACTGATAATGATAAGTTTGTTGCGTATACATTATTACGTAATGCAGAAACAGCAGCAGAAGGACAATTGCCAAGCTGCCAAGATACCGGAACTGCAATAATTATGGGTAAAAAAGGTGAAAATGTTTACACAGGTGTAAATGATGCCGAATTTTTCTCAAAAGGTGTTTATAATACATACAACAAAAATAATTTACGATATTCACAAATTGTTCCTTTTAGTATGTTGGAAGAAAAAAATTCAGGCACTAATTTACCTGCACAAATCGATTTATATGCAATTCCGGGTAATGCTTATAAATTTTTATTTGTTGCAAAAGGTGGAGGTTCTGCAAATAAAACATATTTATATCAACAAACAAAGCAACTTTTAACCGAAGAGAATTTAAAAACTTTTTTAAAAGCTAAATTAAAAGAAATTGGTACAGCTGCTTGTCCTCCTTACCATTTAGCTTTTGTTATTGGTGGTACTTCTGCCGAAAAAAACTTACAAACTGTTAAATACGCATCAGCAGGATATTTAGATAATTTACCAACAAGTGGTAACGAAGGAGGACGTGCTTTTCGTGATTTAGAATGGGAAGAAAAGGTACTTAAAATGACACAAGAACTTGGTATCGGTGCTCAATATGGTGGAAAATATTTTGCACATGATATTAGAGTTATTCGTTTACCAAGACATGCTGCATCAAACCCTGTTGGACTAGGAGTTAGCTGTAGTGCTGATAGAAATATTAAAGCAAAAATAACTGAAGATGGCATTTTTGTTGAACAAATGGAGAAAAATCCTAGCAGGTTAATTCCCGCAAAAGCTCCTCATTTAGAACCAGCAGTTGAAATTAATCTAGACCAACCAATGGAAGATATTCTTGCAGAATTAACTAAACATCCTATAAAAACACGTTTAAGTTTAACAGGAACATTAATTGTGGCAAGAGATATGGCACATGCTCGTATTCAAGAAATGCTTGATAATGGCGAAGAAATGCCTGAATATTTCAAAAACCACCCAGTGTATTATGCCGGACCGGCAAAAACTCCTGAAGGAATGCCATCAGGTAGTTTTGGACCAACAACATCGAACAGAATGGACCCATATGTTGCTAATTTCCAAGCTAAACGCGGTAGTATGATTATGGTTGCAAAAGGTAACAGAACACCGCAAGTAAAAGAATCTTGCCAAAAGAATGGCGGTTTTTATCTTGGCTCAATAGGCGGACCGGCTGCAATTTTAGCTAAAGAAAATATTTTATCTATCGAAGTAATTGATTTTCCAGAATATGGTATGGAAGCTGTAAGAAAGATTAAGGTTAAAAACTTCCCTGCATTTATTGTAACTGACGATAAAGGAAATGACTTTTTTGAGCAGATATAAACTTAATTAAAAGTTAAAAGGTAGGAAACATATATATTCCCTACCTTTTATTTTGCATATACAATAAGTACCTATAAATTATTAGCTATATTTTTTGCAGCAATACCATTACCATATAAATCAACATTATATTCATTATTAAAATTATGATTATAATAAGTATTGATAATTTTGGACTTATTAGCACCTACCAAGACATTAAAATTATTTTCAATTAGCTCTATCCACTCTGTTTCATCACGCATTGTCATACATGGTTTTGCAAAGAAAAAAGCTTCTTTTTGCAATCCGCCACTATCAGTCATTACAAGCTTACATTTGTTTAGCATATATACCATTTCTAAATACCCTACAGGTTCTATTATTGTTAAATTTTGAGTATTAAACTCTGTATTTTTAATTATTTTGGCCGTACGTGGATGTAATGGTAGAATTATTGGCGTTTGCTTTGCTATACCATTAAGAGCATCTAAAATATCACCTAAACGTTTAGGGTCATCTGTATTTTCTGCCCTATGTATTGTTGCCAAGATAAATTCTTTTGGTATTTCAATATTTGGTTTCTGTTCTTTTTTCGAATAAAAAATAGCAGCATCCTGCATTATATCTCCCGATTTTACAATGCGTGTATCTATATTATCATAACCTTCTTTTTTAAGATTTGTTATTGCAGTATCAGTTGGGCAGAATAATACATCTGAAATTCTATCTGTTAAAATACGATTAACTTCTTCTGGCATATCCATATTAAATGAACGTAAACCAGCCTCTACATGTGCTACTTTTATATGTAGTTTTTTTGCAGCTAAAGCTCCCGCTATTGTTGAGTTTGTGTCTCCATAAACTAATACCCAATCTGGTTTTTCTTTAATTAACACTTCTTCAATTTTTTGTAGCATTTGTCCTGTCATTGCACCATGCCCTAATCCATTAATATCTAAATTATAATGTGGTTTTGGTATTTCCATTTGCTCAAAAAAAATATCACTCATGTTAGCATCGAAATGCTGACCTGTATGAACTATTATTTCAGTAATACTATTATGTTTTGCAATTTCTCTACTTAATGCAGACGCTTTAATAAATTGCGGCCTTGCACCTATTATTGTTATTATCTTAATCATTTAAAACCTCTTTATAAACTTTTAATAACTTTTCCTCTTCTATTACCCAATTATATTTTTCTTTTACAGCTTTTTGACCATTAATTCCCATTTGCTCAGCTTCATAGGGTTTTTCTAGAATAAAATTTATAGCATTAGAAATATCTTTTTCATTGTTAGGGTCAACGCATATTCCACAGTTATTGGTTTTTATAATGTTTGCCCATAATGGAAAGTTAGAGGCAATTACTGGTATCCCAGAAGCCATATACTCGAACATTTTAACGGGTAACGCATCAATATAGTTTACTAGTGGTTTTAGGTTTACCATTCCAATTCTAGATTCGCTTAAAATTGAGCTTATTTCAGCTCTATTTACATAGCCAACAAATTTAACTTTAGACCATTCATTTAATGTTTTGCATTTTTCTAAAAGTTCATTGTTTTCGAAGTTTCCTGCAAGAACTAATTTTGAATCAATATTACTTAAACTTTTTATTAAACTTAGCGTTCCTCTATTCTCCGATAAACCGCCTACATAGCATAATTGGTTTTTCTTTTTATTAAAAGATATTATTGGAAAATCGTTTATTATAGGGAAATTATTAATGTCAATACTGTTGTTATTTATTTTAAGAAAACGGTCTCTAATAAATGGTGTTGAAGTGGTTATTGCTGAAAAATGTTTAGCATTATGATTTTCTTTAATTTCAATAATTAAGGAAAGTATTGGTCTTAAATATTTATTTATATATGGTTTTGCTAGTATTTGTCTTGGTATATCTTCGTGAACATCGTATATAACTTTCTTGTTTTGTTTAATTAGTTTACGTCCTATAGTCATTAATTCAGGATCATGGAAATGGTACACTTCACAGTCTAATTCAATTGCTTTTTTATATGCTTTTTTAGAATCAATTTTTGCACGTTTTAGTCTTGAACTTTGGCGTAAACCAATATCTATTATATTAATTTTTTCTTTTATTTCGTCACCTAAACCATCTGCAACAATCAAAGTTACATTGTAGTTTTTAGATAAACTTTTACATTCTTTATGGAATATTCGCACATCGAATCGTGGATGTACTGTTGTAATATGACAAATATTCTTTTTCATTTAAAACTTTTATTTGTGTCTTGTAAAATAATAAAACTAAGTAATAAAAACAATAATAGTCCGTGAGTTAATAAACTTGTAAGAAAATAACTACTTATTAATGTAAAAATTATTATTATCAATATTCCTGAAAAAATTGGTGAGATATTAATTTTTGATAATAATTTAAAATAAATAACAACACCAAATACATTTATTAATATCCCCCACACCCCTATATTCATATAACCATCGCTAATAAAACCATTATTAACACTCATTTTAGGGGCTAAATAATACTTTTCACCCAATAAATATGCTGGCGACAAATGATACGGGTAATCAAAAATTCGTTTTAAAATACTATTTGAATAGTACAAGGGTCTATCTTTAAAAAAATCTAGATAAAATACATTGTTAATTGCAGGCACAAAAAATGTGCGTCTTACAAATATTGACTCAATAAGTATATTCCCAGTAAAAAGCGTTAACAACCTAGTTGAAAAAACAACAAACAAAACCCCATATAAAACTACTCTTACTTGTTTTTGATAATCTTTTATAAAAAAGAAAAATATTAGAAAAACAGACACAAAAACAGACTTATGCCCCTGTACAACAAACAAATACAACTGAGCTATAAAAATCAATATAAACAGCGCCCTTTTCTTATATTGCAGACTTAAAATTAATGCTATTGGAAATATTATTTTAACAATCCAAGGATAAATATACGATGTAATTGCCCCCATTTTTTTCACTCCATCTGCCCGAACTTCGTATATATCATTTAATAGCAATACATTTAAATTAATGTCTAGTTTATAGATTAAAGCTATAGGGATAAAGGCTAATAAACTAATTATTGAGATTGTTAGAATTTTATGTTCATTAATAAAGTAAACTTTTGTTGTTTTAATATCTATAAATGAAATTAAATAGAGTAATAGTATTGTTAACAATATTGATGCTGGTATAATTAATGGTACATCTGGAACAAATTCGTATATTATTAAATTTGGTATTAGCATTAGCACAATAAACAACGAACTAATAAAATAATTTATACTGTTTTGTAGCATATTTATTGTTATTGCAAGTAGAATAATAAGTTTTGTTATTGCAAATTTCGAGAAGCTAAATACAAAAGCATAACCAAGAAAAGAAAAATATTTATTTATGAACGTAATGTAAGACACTTCAAACAAAAGCATAATAATGAGAATAAGCCCTGCATCTATTATATTTTTTAGTTGAATATTCCTCATTAATTATTACTTTGTTTGCAATCTATTTAAGCACAAATGTATATAAAGTTTGTATATTATTTAATGTATTAAATTCATTATTTACTAATTAATTGTTTTATCAAATTTTGTTGAATGATAATAAATTATTCCTAAATAAACAACATATGATAATATTCCTAATACAGAATAACTAATTAAATATGTATCAATATTATCAAAATTTATAAAAAAAAAGTGGTAAAACAATTATAAATCTACAAATTTTCCATATTGCATTAATTTTAAACTTCTGCAAGCTTATAAGCACTTGACTTAATGGCGATATTAGAAAGCCCATTGCATAAAAAACTACCAAATATTTAGAATACAAACCTGATATTCCCCAATTTTCGCCAAATACAAATGTAAATAATGGTACTGCAAAAATTAGAATTACTAAAACAAAAGGTACTGCCATTGCTAATAGCAATAAAAATACTTTTTTTATTTCGTATGTAATTTTCTGTTTATTATTTACCATTTCTGATAATTTTTGCAATAGCACTTGCCCTACAGAGTATGCAACAAATGCTGTTGGTATTGCCAATATTCTTTGTGTCAGCTCCATATACCCTACTTCTTTAATATCAAACTTAGCAAGTATTAAAAAGCTTAAAGCTGCCATAAAACCAACATTTAGCAATTCAGGTATTATATTATACTTTGGCAAATCAGAGTATTCTTTAGCAACAGACTTTAACATACTTATTTTAAAAAAGCGTTTATCAATTTTAAAGCCATTAAAGCTTTGGTAATATGCAGATATAAAATATATTATGTTTCCTATTAAATTACCAATAAAAAGTCCCATAGTTTTTAATAAGGGAATATAAGCCAAACTTATTTGAACTGCACCTTCTGCAGCTCTTCTATTTACTTTATTTATTGACGAGGCTTTAAACTTTTTATCGCGAATTAATAAATAGTTAAAAACATTAAACATTGAAAAAAACAGTGTACTAAGAGGTAGTATATATAAAGCCAACTTAAATTTTTCAGGAAACTGAAGTAACTGCATTATTTCTTTATCGAAAATAAATAATATTATATACGAAACTAATGTAAAAAAAAAACCTAATAAAACAGATAAGACCAGCAACAACAACGCCTTAACTCTATTTTTGGGTAAAACAACTGCCATATCATATTTTAATGCAAAAATAATAAATAACATTCCAAGAATTTTCAAATAAATATCAAATATTCCAAAATCTTCTGCTGTAAATAGGCGTTTTAAAATAGGCTGAAGAGCAACAGGAATTATCTGAGCAATTACTGTTCCGGTAACAAGAACTGTTATATTCTTTATTAGACTGTCTTTTTTAAACAATTATTATATTTTGCGATGTTTTATTAAAATACTTACTTTGCAAAAGTAAATAATATAGAGTAATGTTTTCGAATATAAATAAAATTATTTTTAAAATAATAGCTGCATTTTTATCTATTTCCTTTTTTATTGGAGGTCATATTATTACGTACGCCATATTTATATTCGTTTTAGGAATATTATTTTATTCTGCAAAACTCAAAGAATTAAATTTTAAATTTAACAAATCGCTACTTGCAATAATTGCATTTTATTTAATTCATGTTATTGGTATTTTATATTCTACAAATAAAAGTATTGCAAATTTCGATATTGAAGTAAAGGCTTCAATTATAATTTTCCCATTACTTTTTTCTTTTACAAGTAATATTGTAAATACTTTTAAAAAAACCTTCTTTAATTTCTTTGTTATTTCTTCATCTTTATACTCATTGATATTAATAACAAGAGCTTTTTTCTTATATTTTGAAACTAGAAAAGCCGCAAATTTATTTTACGAAAGTTTTTCATTTAATTTACACCCCTCTTATTTATCTGTTTATTTAATAACTGCAATTATTATTGCTGTTTTTATATTAAAAAAACAGAAAACTAATGTTTATAAAATTTACATTTATGTTGGTATATTTTTAAACTCTTTAGCCCTGTTTTTTGCCAATTCAAAGGCAGGATACATTAGTGCTATTATAGTTTTTTCAATAACTTCATTATTATATTTATACAAATATTCAAGAAAACTTACTGCTGTTTTTATTATTTTATCAATTATTTTTGTTTCTGTTTTATTTAAAACAAATGTTAGATTTCAAGTTATGTTTAAAATTGTTTCATTATATCAACATATACTTGATAACCCTAATACGTATAAGGAAGGTACTGGTTTAAGAATATTATCGTGGAATGCGGCTATAAATGTTATAAAAGAAAACCCTATTATTGGTGTTGGTACAGGAGATATTAAACCTGAGCTTTTTAAAAAATACAAAGAGCTGGATTATCAAAAAAATTTAAAAATAAAAATGAATGTTCATAACCAATTTCTTGAAACTTGGTTGGGACAGGGTATTATAGGTTTTGTATTGTTATTATTGGTTTTTATTATACCGTTTATTGATGCAATAAAGCGAAAAAATATTTTATTGCAAAGCTTTTTATTACTAATGTTTATAAATTTTCTTTTCGAAAGTATGCTAAACACACAAGCAGGAACAATCTTCTTTGGTTTCTTTTATCCTTTATTGGTTATAACTGATGATTAACCCATATTAATCATGTAACTTAATAAAAATGAGTTAATCTATTTTTTTATTAATATAACTATTAAACTTAGAAAAATACCTGATATTAAAAATAACAATATACTTTTAACAATATTTTTATTATCAACAACAAAATTATAACCACTATCTACAAAGTTAATTACTCTAACTTCTTTCAATTGTTTTTCAAAATCACTCTTCTTATTCAGCATTTCTACTTTTTCCTTCGACATACCATTTGTTGAAATAATTGCTGTTTTTGTGGTATTATCATTAAATATAAGATTCTGTATTTTATTAATTTTTTCTATTTCTGAAGAATAATTATTAATTTGTTTATTAATATCAGACTTTTTGTTGTCAATAAATTCTTTTATATAAGTTATATTATTTAATACAATTACAATATCTGATAATGTTTGCTTAATATCGGTCGTATCATTTAAGATAAGATTTACTTTAAAATAATTTGAACCTGCTTCAGAATTATCATATTCTAAATCAATATCATCAATTTTTTTAAAAATTAAATTTGTGTTGTTTGCTTTATTTATATCATTTATTGTTTTTTTTAAAACCTCTTTATCAATAGAGGACATTGCAATAGTACTATATGTAAAAGTTTCTTTTTTATTATAACCGTACATACTGCCAATAATAACAAATAAAAGTATTATAGAAAAAAACAATATTTTATTATCATGTATTTTCTTTAATAATTTAGCAAAAACCTCAATTAAATCTATTTCATTATTCTGATTGTCCATTTCATATTTTTTAGAGTCACAAAGGTAAATAAAACTTATTTAATTACAATTTTAATAAATTATAGGTATAGTTATTTCCACAATTGTTCCTTCTGCTATATTATCAGAGCTATATTTATCAATATATCTCATTGTAATTCTTTTATTATTCTCGTAATTAAATAGCTCTACCCTTTCGTTTGTTATTTCCGATCCTAAAGATTTATGCTCACGTTTACTTCTATCTTTTATTTCTTTTGCCTTATAGCGTCCTACTCCATTATCTTCTATTACGCACACTATATTGTCATCAATTATATTCATAGAAAATGCAAGTACTCCTTTTCTATCATCATTAATATTCATTAAGCCATGCCAAATAGAGTTTTCTAAAAATGGTTGTAATAATAATGGTGGAACTTTGCAATTTGCCGTATCTATTTCGTTACTAATATTTATTGTATATATAAATTTATCCTTAAATCTTAGGGTCTCTATCTCCAAATACAATTCAATAGCAGCCAACTCTTCATCAATTGAGATTGTATTTTTTTGAGAATTTTCAAGAACAATTCTTATCAATTTAGAAAACCTATTTAAATATTTATTCGACATTTTTTTATCGTTCTGTAAAATAAAATGCTGAATTGAGTTTAATGAATTAAATATAAAATGAGGATTCATCTGCTTTCGTAAAGCTTGTTGACGGTACATTATCATATCTTTTTTCAAAGATTCTTTTCGCTTAATATTATCTAACACTGCTTTACCAATAACAAATACAACAATTAAAATAATTAATACAGATATACCATAAAACCACCAAGTTAAATAAAATGGTCTTTCTATTACAAAAGAAAACTCGGTAGGTTTTCCCCATAAACCATCAATATTTGAAGCACATACAACAAATTTATGCTTTCCGTAAGGTAAAAAAGAGTAATCAACACTTGTTGATTTTGTATATTGCCAATCGTCTTTTTTGCCTACTAATTTATATCTGTAATTTACATCGCCAACATTTTTATATGAAATGCCTAAAAAATTAAATATTAAATTATTTTCAAAACTCTTAAGTATCACATTATTACCGGCAAAAATTGTATCATTATTATTAATCCTAATATTTTTAATTATAACATTTGGTAAATATTTATTTATCTTTTTATCTGATAATACTACTCTATATAAATTATTATTAGTGATATAATATATTTTTTCACCTACCCTTATTACTTTATTTACCTGATTAGATATGTTACTATAATTAGCTTTATAAATCCTACGTTTCTTTATTATAAAATTATTATCAATAGTTAAAACTTCAACATCTTTATTTGTTCCAATTACAATAATTGAGTCTTGATAAAACGAGCTTGTTAAAATATTACTAGACAAACCATTATTTTTGTTAAGAACATAAATTGATTCTTTAGCTAATATTATAAGCCCGTTGCCATTTGTTGAAAGTAATGTTGTAAACCCAAATTTATCGGTAGAAATACTTGTAATATCGGTATTAAAAACACTACTTATATTTGAGTAATTATAGTAATTATTATTTGTAAACTTCCAAAATCCCTTCTTCACACTAATAAATAGCCCTTGCGGCGATTTCAATATATTTGTAATTTCCGAATTAATATTCTCATCTACAGTAAATATATTTTCAATAATATTATTATTAATTTTAATAATCTTATTTTTATTCGATACCCATATCATATTTCTATTATCAACAAAAATATTATTGAAAGCCAAATTATTAGAGTACTTTTCAATATCAATAATTAAGTCTGCTTTGTTTTTAGTTATATTAAAAATTTTATTATCGAACAAAGCATATATATATCTTGAGTTTGATGATAACTTAATTTCATCATAAACATCATCATTTGTTAATTTTATTGTTTTACAGATTGTTATATCCTCAACACTACCATTACTATACGCCAAATAAATTTTATTATTAATAATATTTAAGTCGGTAATTATACTTTTTTTAGTTTTATTTATAGAAATAAGTTGAGTGTTTAAATCAGGTACGTACAACAAACCTCTGTTTAATGTTGAAAACCACAAACCGCCCTCTTCATCTTTAAAAATATAGTTAATTATATAATCTTTAAAATAACTTGTAATTAACTTTGGCTTTCCATCAACTAAATTTAACATAAAAACACCTTTTGTTTTTGTTGATACCCATAAAATATTTCCAATTGTTGTTATTGATATTATTGTACTTTCAAACATAACCGAATCAATTATGTTTTGATTTTTAAGAACAAGTAACTTATTATCTTCATTAAAATAAGTATAATCACCTTTTATTGATGCAACAAACTGACTTGATGATTTCTTTTCAGATATAATAATATGTTTTTTACCGTAAATACACCTATTAAAAAATATCAATGTATCTTTATCAAAATAAGAATCAATTATATAGGCATTTTTATTATTTTTAATTAAAACAGCATTCCCATTTAGTAATTCTTTTACATAATATTTTTTCAATATTCCAATACTATCAATAACAAACACCCCTGTATTATTTACTGCAAACTTAATTTTACCAAACTTTACTGATAAGGATTTTTTTATATACTTTTCGTTTGAATACAACTCGTTTGTTATATTACTATTATATTTGAATGCTATAATTGAATCGTTTTTAACATAAACTATATTATAATTATTTGATATAAACCAAATAACTCCTTTATCATCTTTATAACAATCAACTATATTATTATCAGCAAGACCGTCTTCAATAGTATAATTTTTGAATGAATATCCATCAAACTTTGTAATACCATTTTTTGTTCCAATCCATATTATTCCATCATTATCTTGAATAACACAATTTGTTGATGATGAAAACAAGCCATTTGTCGAATTATAATTTTTAAACACAGGATTTTGAGCATTTAAAATAAAAACGCTAAAAACAAAAATTATACTAATTAGTTGTTTTATCATTTGTTACAAACTTCTAAAATCATCAATAACAGTATTACCATAATTTCTACTATTATTTTGAGTTTTTATTATAATAGATTGCCAATTTGGGTCAGACGACTCTCCCACTAAATTTGTGTACAATAAAATATAATCGCCTCTAATCATATTAGGATTGTAAAACACAATTTTCACATTTCCTTGCGTAGGTGTTTTAATATAATGCCACATTTCATAAGGATATGAATCAACCGGTTGCAATCGTTTAATAACATTTTTTGGAGGACCATATTTTAAATATATTCTGCCTCTATCGGTTTCGTAACCACGCTTTATTTGCGAACTAAATTGCTTATTAACATAATTAACTTTCGATTTATATTTCAACCAAGCCTCTTCTGGTGCAAAAGACGATTTTTCATACCAAAAACCATAAAAAAACTTCTGCATCCAAATTATATTTTTTGCTTTTAACTGATTTATTGAATGATTTATTTGTTTCGATTCCATTATAGGAAACAAACATTTAATAAAATCAGTTAGAGTATCAATATTAGTTTGATTATCAATAAATGTATCTTCTATTTTTATAGAATCAACATTCCCAAGCTGTTTATCTACAATTCTGTTATTTCGCTGAAAAAATACTTTTTTAAAAGCTACAAGCTCATTATTTTTACTTATACATTCAACCACAAAATTATAGTTGCCAGATGGCAATTTGTCAATATTAAAACTACCCATAACAACATTTATTTGCGATGCTTTTCGTCGTTCAATTTTTGTATAACTTCCTAGTTTATATTTTGAATTATTATATGGCTCAATAAAATATTTTATTAAAAAATCATCGTTCGTCTTAATTGTAGAAGCTAAAAAATATAACTCAGTATAAAAATTAAACGAATTAATATTTGATGGATAATAATCAGAAACATAAGGGACAATATTATATCCACTTTTATAAAACTTATTATGATTTGCCGATTTTTCAATACTCTCCAAAAACTCAATATTTGAAAAACTTGTTCCTTCTATTTTCCCTATACTAACACTATCCGAATACTCAAGAAAATTAGTAGAATCATTATTATCTTTAATCTTAATTACAAACTTATAATTACCTGGTTTAATAGATAATCTTTGAATATCAACAAAATTTGAAATAAACTTGCTTGTATCACTTATTTCCGGACTCTTTAAATTATATTTTCTAAATTGTTTAATCTCTTTGTTTTGCGAATATGTAATTAAAATCTGCAAATCAGAGTTAAATTTACCAGAATTATTTTTAACAAAAGTGGTTGACTCACCCACAAATGTAAAATAAATCTCAGAATACTCACCTTCGGTTGGCGACCAAAACACCGATTGATTAAAATAAGCATTTAGCCTTTGTGCATTCACAAAAATTCCAAAAATAGCCAATATAACTAATAAAATATGCTTCATTTATCTATTTAAAATACATAAAGTAAATACCAAAAGTACAGTATTTATACATTTGTTAAAAACTTACTACCTAAAAATATCAAAAAATAATAATTCATTAAATGATTTTCTTAACTTTGTATATTCAATAATAATATATGGACGCAAAATTTTCGCAACAAATACACGATATTTTATCATACAGCAAAGAAGAAGCTGTTAGACTTGGTAACGAACAGGTTTCGGTTGACCACTTATTTCTAGGTTTATTACGCTACGGAAAAGATGAAGCAATTGAAACTTTAATTGAATTACAAATTGATTTATTAGAAATTAAAACTTTAATTGAACGCAGGTTAATAAATAACGATATACTTCAAGTAAAGGAAATTGAAAACATTCCTCTTACTAAAGCTGCCGAACGCACTTTAAAAATGCTTTATTTAGAAGCCAAGTCGTTACAAACACCGGTAATAGATTCAAGACA
This sequence comes from uncultured Bacteroidales bacterium, assembly GCA_947311115.1. Classification (GTDB taxonomy): domain Bacteria; phylum Bacteroidota; class Bacteroidia; order Bacteroidales; family JAFGXI01; genus DYMG01. The sequence goes on from CAMZKE010000089.1 coordinate 13,486, forward strand.
CTTATTACTTGCCGTATTACGTGACGACCAAAGTTTTATTACACAAATACTTGAAGAAAAAAACGATATATCTTACGAAATTGTAAAAACAAAATTTATGAAAACTACACCAAAAGCACAAAGCGATATACCTTTTGAAGGCGAAGGACACACGCACGATGATGAAAAAAGAGGTTCTTCTCGTTCTTCTAGCTCAAAACCAAATACAGACACTCCAGTTTTAGATAACTTTGGAATAGACTTAACAAAAGCTGCAGAAGAAAACAGATTGGACCCAATTGTTGGTCGTGAAACAGAAATTGAGCGTATTTCTCAAATTTTAAGCCGTAGGAAAAAGAACAATCCAATACTTATTGGAGAACCGGGCGTAGGTAAATCTGCAATAGCAGAAGGTTTAGCTTTAAGAATTATGTCAAAAAAGGTCTCACGTGTACTTTTTAATAAAAGGTTAATTACTCTCGACCTTGCATCAATAGTAGCAGGAACTAAATATCGTGGACAATTTGAAGAACGAATGAAAGCTATTTTAAACGAATTAGCTAAAAACGATAATATTATTTTATTTATCGATGAAATTCACACAATAGTTGGTGCAGGTGGAGCAACAGGTTCGCTTGACGCGGCTAATATGCTAAAACCTGCTCTTGCTCGTGGCGATATTCAATGTATTGGAGCTACAACACTCGACGAATACCGTAAACATATTGAAAAAGATGGAGCATTAGAACGTCGTTTTCAAAAAGTAATGGTTGACCCAACAAGTGCAGAGGAAACTCTTGAAATACTTAAAAACATTAAAGAACGGTACGAAGACCATCATAATGTAAATTATACAGAGGAAGCTTTAAAAGCTTGCGTATCGCTAACAACCAGATATATTAGCGACCGTCATTTACCAGATAAAGCAATTGATGCTTTAGACGAAAGTGGTTCACGTGTACATATTGCAAATATTAATGTTCCTAAAAAAATAGTTGATTTAGAAAAGCAAATTGAAAAGGTAAAACAAGAAAAAATTAAATCAGTTAAAGACCAAAAATTTGAAGAAGCAGCTCAACTTCGTGATAAAGAAAAGCAACTTAAATTCGAAGAAGATAAAGCAAAAGAGCTTTGGGAACGTGATTTACTAAAAAATCGTGAAACTGTTGACGAAACCTCCGTTGCCGAAGTTGTTGCTATGATGACAGGAGTTCCGGTACAAAGAATTGCCGAAAAAGAAAGTACAAGACTTCTACAAATGGCAGACGAACTTAAAGGTAAAGTTATTGGTCAAGATGAAGCCATTAAACAAATTGTAAAATCAATACAACGCAACCGTGCCGGACTAAAAGACCCTAATAAACCTATAGGAACATTCGTTTTTCTTGGACCTACCGGTGTTGGAAAAACACAACTGGCAAAAGTATTATCCGAATTCTTATTTGATAGTGTTGATAGTCTTATTCGTATAGATATGAGCGAATATATGGAAAAATTTGCTGTTTCACGCCTTGTTGGAGCACCTCCCGGCTATGTTGGGTACGAAGAAGGAGGTCAACTATCAGAAAAAGTTAGAAGAAAACCGTACTCAGTGGTTCTTTTAGATGAAATGGAGAAAGCTCACCCTGATGTATTTCATATTTTACTTCAAGTTCTTGACGAAGGTTTACTAACTGACAGCTTAGGTCGTAGAATTGATTTTAGAAATACAATTCTAATAATGACATCAAACATTGGTTCACGAGATTTAATAAATTACGGATCCGGTGTAGGTTTTAGTACTACAGCAAAAAATGAAGCTTTAGAAAGCACAAAGAAAGGTATAATAAATAAAGCTTTACGTAAAACTTTTGCTCCTGAATTTCTTAATCGTATTGACGATGTAATAATGTTTAATCAATTAAGTAGAGAAAATATTCATAAAATTATTGATATAGAACTTAAAGGATTATATAAACGAGTTGAGGAACTTGGTTATAAAATTAAAATTTCTTCTGCAGCAAAAGACTATATTGCCGATAAAGGTTACGACCCAAAATACGGTGCAAGACCATTAAAACGAGCAATACAAAAATATTTAGAAGACAAAATGGCAGAAGCAATTATTAAAGCCGAAATTAGTGAAGGAGATACAATTAATGTAGGTTTCACAAAAAAAACTGAGGAAATTACAGTTAAAGTAACAAAAAATAAAAAACAAACAGTCTAATAAACAAATATTCATCTAAAATATTTGCAAATTATTGAGTAAACAAAGCGAAGAATCTAAATTTAAGTTTTTATAATAGATTCTTCGCTTTTATTTTAAAAACTTAAATAAAAAATGAAAATAGCTGCGGTTTCATACATTAACACACTTCCTTTTATATATGGCTTAGAAAATTCTAAACTAATTAATGATATTGAATTATCAACATATACACCATCTATCTGTGCAGAAAAACTAATTAAGAATGAAGTTGATTTAGGTTTAATACCTGTTGCAGTTTTGCCAAAACTAAAAAAATATTACATTGTTTCAGATTATTGTATTGGCGCTAAAGATAAAGTAGATTCCGTTTTCTTATTTAGCGAAGTACCTCTAAATAAAATTAATAATATTATACTTGATTATCAATCACAAAGTTCTAATAATTTAACTAAAGTTTTAAGTAAGAATTATTGGAAAATTTCACCAAATTTCATCGATGCACATGAAAATTATCAATCAGAAATAATAAAAAATACAGCTGGTGTAGTAATTGGAAATAGAGCATTAAAAGACAAAAATAAATATAAATATGTTTACGATTTAGCCTACGAATGGAAACAATTTACAGGAAAACAATTTGTTTTTGCTCTTTGGATAAGTAATAAAAATTTAGATAAAAGTTTTATTGAAAATTTTAATACAGCCCTACAATATGGGATTAACAACATCGATAAATTAGAAAACAGCACAAAGTATTTAACCAATAACGAATTCAGCAATTACTTAACAAATAATATTGACTATATTTTCAATTCAAATAAAAAGCAATCGCTTAATTTATTCCTAGACTATATAAGCAAACTATAAATTATTGTCATTAAACGGCTTACAATAAAAAGTCATAATAAACTAACTAAAAAATAAGCAATAAAAAAAGCCTTCATTAAATAAATAATGAAGGCTTTAAAAAGCGGCAGCGACCTACTCTCCCACGAGTGCAGTACCATCGGCGCTAATGAGCTTAACTTCTCTGTTCGGGATGGGAAGAGGTGATCCTC
>CAMZKE010000090.1 GCA_947311115.1 uncultured Bacteroidales bacterium
TTCTTTTCCTTATACTTCGTTGCAAACCATTTGCAGTATTCATATACATCAGCATGGTTCGACGCCTTGTCTAAGAAAAAGAAAAACGTATGAATAATGCGGGTTAACCTGCATTATTTATGTAATTTTCTGAAGTTTCGCACTTATGACTAATGTGCTTTATGTTAGTGATTTAAAATATTATATATGGTATTTAATGCTACAGTAAGTTACTTGTTTACAGTTCGTTAAATCTTTATTGTGGTTTTGTATAAGATTCCAAAATGCCAATAATTTGCATTGTATGTCTTCAAACCATACAGGCTTTACTATTTACCCTCAATACTATCAACTAAATTTTTATAATGATTAAAGCGAGTGCAAATTTGTGAAACATATTTGTAAGTTTCAGAGCCACGGCAATACCCGTATTTAACCACAGGGTCTAAATAAAATTTAGGCTTTGACTTATTTAGTAAGTAATAATCTACATTATCAGTCCATACATTAGGGTTTTTACCATTTTTTTCGGCTAACCTTCGAGCATCTAAAACATGCCCCAAGCCTACGTTATATGCAGCTAAAACAAATTTACTTTTCTCAGTGGAATCCTTAATATCAGACAATTGTTTTTCTAACCATTTTATATATCGTACACCTGCCTGAATATTAGCATTAGCTGACGCTAAACTATCAATACCAAATCTATCGGCAGTATTTGGCATTAACTGCATAAGCCCAAAAGCTCCTGCCCACGAACGAGAACTATTATTGAATCGTGATTCTTGGTAAATAAGCGATGCCAATAATCGCCAATCCCAATTAATTTCCGAACTGTAAACTTTAATTATGTCATCATATTGCGAAATTTCGCCATCAATACCTGCAAAATATCCTTTCATATTTCGGTTGGTACTTCGCTTATTTTTATAATACTTTATATAAAGTGAAGCATATTTTTTTGATTTAGTAAAGTTTTGTAACCATTTATTCACATTGTTAAGTAATGTATCTTCACCTTTTCGTAGAGCCCAAGCTAAGTTTTGCTCTAAACTTATTTCTGTTGAAATATCTAGATTATCGAAATATGTACTATTTACCATGGCCACATGGTCATCACTTATAGTATAATCAATCTCCGAATTAGAAACTTTTGCAATTAGTTCTTCAACCGAAAGATAGTCAGGCTCAATAATATTTATAAATCCGCCTATTTCTTCCGATAAATTTTTTAACCTTGATTTGAACGAACTACCCTTTTCAACATATATTGATTTATTTATTAGCTCAAAAGGCTTCTTAATTAACATAGTATCAAGTTGCTTTTTTTTCATTTTTTGCCAGCCTTCTGGCTTTCGCTGAACTAAAACTTGTTTTGTTGTTGATATAGGTTGTGTAAAATTAACAGAGTCCTTACGCTCTTTTGTAGTAGTTAATCCTATGGCAATTATATCATATCGACCATCGTATAGCCCTCTAAAACAATCTTCTAAATTGTTATTTACTTTTATTTCTAAAGCTAAATTTAATGATGTGGCAAGTTCTTGTAACAGTTCTTTTTGAAACCCCATTGGATTCCCTTTGTATATAAAATAATCTGTTGAATTGTAATTTGTTACAGCAATTAATTTACCTCGTTTCTCTATGTTTTTATAACTAATTGTGTAGTTTTTTTGCTTTTCAGTATTTGTTTTATCGCCAGTACCATTACAGCTGACAATAAAAATAGTAATAAATAAAACCAATATGTTGAAATATTTTATCTGCATAAAAAAAGGATATGCTGTTATACGTACTTATTGTTAAAATAGTTCATATTTATCTTTAATTGTTGATAAATTTAATAATTATATTGTATAAATCCTTATTTTTAGCAGTTTTGTTGATTAAATTTAATATTTTTGTGAGTTAAATATATTTATTGAGAAAAATGGGGCTATTTTCATTCTTAACGCAAGAAATTGCTATTGATTTAGGTACAGCAAATACAATTATTATCCATAATGATAAAATTGTGGTTGACGAACCTTCTATTGTTGCTATAGACAGAAAGACAGAAAAACTTATTGCTATAGGAACACAAGCAAAACAAATGCATGGTAAAACGCACGAAAATATTAAAACAATTCGTCCGTTACGTGATGGTGTAATTGCTGATTTTAACGCGTCGGAGTTAATGATTAGAGGAATGATAAAAATGATAAGCCCAAAAAGCAGATTATTTTCGCCTTCGTTAAAAATGGTTGTGTGTATTCCTTCAGGAAGTACTGAGGTAGAGATTCGTGCAGTACGAGATTCATCAGAACATGCCGGAGCAAGAGAAGTTTACCTTATTTTTGAACCAATGGCTGCTGCAATAGGTATTGGTATTGATGTTGAAGCTCCGGAAGGAAATATGGTTGTTGATATTGGAGGTGGTACAACAGAGATTGCTGTAATTGCACTTGGAGGTATTGTTTGTAATAAATCACTACGTATTGCCGGTGATGATTTTACAGATGATATTCAAGAATATATGCGCCATCAACATAATGTAAAAATTGGAGAACGTACTGCTGAGGAGATTAAAATTCACGTAGGTGCTGCATTGCCAGATATTGAAGATGCTCCTTCTGATTACACAGTAAAAGGCCCTCACCAGATGACAGCTTTACCTATTGAAATACCAGTTTCACATCAAGAAATTGCACACTGCTTAGATAAATCGATAACAAAAATTGAAGCTGCAATATTACAGGTTTTAGAGGAAACTCCTCCTGAATTATATGCAGATATTTACGAAAAAGGTATCTATTTAGCAGGTGGAGGAGCTTTGCTTAGGGGGTTAGATAAACGATTATCTGATAAACACAACATTCCGGTTCATGTGGCTGAAGACCCTTTACATGCTGTAGCAAGAGGTACAGGTATAGCTCTTAAAAATGTAGATAAATTCCAATTTTTAATGAAATAAAATAATTATTACAAGTTTAAAGTATAGACTTTAAACTTGTATATTTTAATTACAACAGACTAAATGTATAAATTAATAAGATTAATAATAAAATATCATTTTTTCTTATTATTTGTATTTCTTGAAATTGTTTCAATTCTACTTGCTGTAAACTTTAATAAACACCATAATACGGTATATTTAAGTTCTGCTAATAGTGTTGTAGGTACTATTAATTCTAAATTTAACGGAATAAGCACATATTTGCATTTAGAAACTAAAAACAAAGAGCTGTTGAAACAAAATAGCGACTTATTAAATAAATCTATATCTAATTATCTATCAAATATTAAAGTTTTTGACATAAAACACGACAGTATTTATTCTCAACAATATAATTATATACCAGGTAGAATAATTCAGAATTACATATATAACAAACATAACTATTTAACAATAGATAAGGGCATTAAGAATGGTGTAGTGCCGGAATCAGGAGTGGTTTGCCCAAGAGGAATTGTTGGTATTGTAAGTAAATCATCAGATAATTTTAGTAATGTTATTTCTGTATTAAATATAGATTTAAATATAAGTGCTAAAATTAAAAAAAATAACTATTTTGGATCGTTAAATTGGGATGGAGAGAATATCAATTTTGCGAAATTAAAAGAAATTCCTTTTCATGTAGATTTAGAAATTGGTGACACTATTATAACAAGTGGATATTCATTAATTTTTCCGGAAAATATTTTAATAGGTACAATAAGTAGTTTTGATAAAGTTAAAGGTGGCGATTTTTATGACATAACCGTACGTTTATCAACCGACTTTAACAACATAAATAATATATACATAATCAATAACCTCAAAAAAACTGAAATATTAAATTTAACAACTAATAATGATTAATAAAATTGGTTCAAATACTATTCGTTTTATTTTTCTTGCTATTTTTCAAGTAGCAATATTAAATAACATCGATTTAGGCGGTTATTTATCACCATTTTTATATATATTATTTATTATTTTATTGCCATTTGAAACACCAAAATGGTTGTTATTGGTATCTGCTTTTTTTATAGGAATTACAGTCGATATATTTTCAAATACTATAGGGCTACACGCTTTTTCTTCTGTTTTTATTGCATATGCAAGACCTAGTATTTTACAGTCTTTTGCACCTCACGAAGGTTATAGCACTGGTTCTACACCACTAACAAACAGTTATGGCTTAAACTGGTTTATAAGATATAGTGCATTAATGACAATTATACACAGCCTAATTTTCTTTTATATTGAGGCCTTTTCATTCGAGTTTTTCTTTTCAACATTATGGAAAGCAATTCTAAGTTCTGTATTTACACTAATATTAATAATACTTAGCCGTTTACTTACTGTTAAAAGACAATAAACAATAAAGTGGAAAATTTTGAGAATAGAAAATATATAATTGGTGCGGTAATAGTTTTATTATTTTCTATTTATATTATTAAACTTTTTTCTATTCAGGTTTTAAGCAGTGAATATAAAAATTCGGCAAATAACAATTCACAACGCCATGTAACAGAATACCCGGCAAGAGGGTTAATTTATGATAGAAATGGTAAATTATTAGTTTATAACGAAGCAGCTTATGATTTAATGGTTATTCCTAAGCAGTTAGAAGAGTTTGATACCTTAGAATTAAGCAAAATACTTGAGCTTGATATTGAGCAAATAAGGAAAAATATATATAAAGCTAAACACTATTCATATTATAAACCATCAACATTAGTTAAACAAATATCGAATATTACTTACGCTAAGCTACAAGAAGTATTGTATAAATATTCAGGTTTTTTTGTACAAGCACGTACTATTAGAATGTACCCGGAGGGTACGGCAGCCCATGTTTTAGGTTATATTGGCGAAGTAAATGATAGAATAACAAAAAAAGATAAATATTATTCATCTGGCGATTATATTGGTATATCAGGAATAGAAAAATCGTACGAAAAGGAATTGCGAGGGAAAAAAGGAAAAAAGATTTTTCTTGTTGATGTACATAATAGAATTCAAGGAAGTTTTAAAGATGGAAAGTACGACACACTTGCTGTTTCCGGAAATAATTTATATTCTACTATTGACGCTGATATACAAGCCTACGGAGAATTATTGATGAAAAATAAAATTGGAAGTATTGTTGCAATAGAGCCAAGTACAGGTGAAATACTTGCTTTTATTTCTAGTCCTACTTATAATCCAAATATGCTTGTAGGACGAAAAAGAGGAAAGAACTACCGTAAACTTTCAATAGATAGTTTAAATCCACTTTTTAATAGGGCAATTGCAGCTAAATACCCTCCCGGTTCAACATTTAAGCTTGTACAAGCATTAATAGCTCTACAAGCTGGGCTTATTACTCCTAATACTGGTTTTGTGTGTAACAAAAACTTAGTTGGGTGTCATAATCATCCAAGTGCTAATACAGTACAAGAAGCAGTAAAAATGTCGTGTAATCCATATTTTTATCAGGTTTACCGCAAAATTATAGAGCAACATGTTGATAAAAGTATTTATAAAGATGCACGATTTGGGTTAAAATTTTGGGATAGATATGCCCATAGTTTCGGCTTAGGTGAGCAGTTAAAAATAGATATACCCGGAATAAAATCGGGTAATATACCAGATGTTAATTTTTACGATAAATGGTACGGTAAAAATAGATGGGCATTTACTTATATTGCATCAAATAGTATTGGACAAGGCGAAGTTACGGTTGTACCTATGCAAATGGCTAACTTAGCTGCAACTATTGCAAATAAAGGATATTACTTTACACCTCATGTGATAAAAAAAATAGGTGAATCAGATAAACCACGAGATGAATATACTTTTTTCCATAAAACATTGATTGAAAAAAAATGGTTTGATGTAATAATTCCGGGGATGTATGATGTGGTAAACTCGGCTGGAGGAACAGCCCGAAGAGCAAGAGTTGATGGTATAAATGTTTGTGGAAAAACAGGAACTGTTCAAAATCCCCATGGTAAAGACCATTCCGGTTTTATTGCTTTTGCACCAATGGAAAATCCAAAAATAGCAATTGCTGTATATGTTGAGAATTCGGGTTTTGGAGGTACATGGGCAGCACCAATAGCATCGTTAATAATAGAAAAATACTTAACTGATACAATAAAAAACAAATATAAAGAACAAAGAATATTAGATGCTGATTTTATTCATAAAAAGAAGAAAATACGTAAAATAACTAAACCTATTGTTGTTAAAACAGATACAATAACAAAAAAAGATTCATTAAAATAAGATGAGACGAACAACCAAATTAATAAATAATATTGACTATATAACAATTGGTTTATACTTTTTACTGGTTTTTATGGGGTGGTTAAATATTTATTCGGCTGTTTATAACGATGAACACACAAGTATTTTTGATATTAGCCAACGATATGGAAAACAGTTAATGTGGATAGGTGCATCTATTGTTTTAATAAGTTTAATTTTATTAATTGATAGTTCGTTTTTTCCTATGTTTTCTTATCCAATTTATATTTTTACAGTGCTGTTACTTATAGCAGTACTATTATTTGGAAAGGAAGTTAATGGTGCAAGGTCGTGGTTTCAAGTTGGAGGGTTTAGGCTGCAACCGGCTGAGTTTACTAAGTTTGCTACTAATCTAGCTTTTTCTCAATTTTTGAGCTCCTACAATTTCAAACTTTTAAAAGTTAAAAACTTAATAATTGTAAGTATTATACTGTTTTTTCCGGCAACATTAATTTTATTACAAAATGATACAGGCTCAGCTTTAGTATATTTTTCTTTTATATTAGTATTATACAGAGAAGGTTTACCTGGGAGTATTTTACTAATAGGATTGCTTTTAATTGTTGTTTTTATTGTAACCTTAGTAGCCAATGTTATGGTTGTTAGCGTAATACTAATAAGTGTATCTTTAATAGCATATTTTTTAATACGCAAAAAAATTAATGAAGTAATAAAAGCATCTATTCTAATATTTGGTATCGGTACATTGTTTTGGGGTATTGCGTACTTGTTTAAGTTTGAAATAAATCCTCAGTATTATATTTTTGCAGGAATTGGTATTTCAACGTTTATATTTTTAAAATTTGCTTTTAAAAATAAACTTAATTACATATTTATTTTATTAGCAATTGTTATTGGCGGAATATTGTTTTCTTTTTCCGTTAATTATATATTCGATAATGTGTTAGAATCGCATCAGCGCGATAGAATAAACGATTTGCTAGGTATAGAATTTGATCCTCTTGGAGCTGGTTATAATGTAAATCAATCAAAAATAGCAATTGGTTCCGGAGGTTTTTCTGGCAAAGGTTTTTTGCAAGGAACACAAACTAAATACGATTTTGTACCAGAACAAAGTACCGATTTTATATTCTGTACAGTTGGCGAAGAATGGGGCTTTTTAGGAACATCAGCTGTTCTAATAATTTTTGTGTTATTTTTAATCAGGTTAATAATTATTGCTGAACGACAACGCTCAGCATTTAGTAGGATTTATGCTTACGGCGTTGTGTCTATTTTCTTTTTTCACATAGCCGTAAACGTTGGTATGACAATAGGAATAGCCCCTGTTATAGGTATTCCTTTGCCGTTTTTTAGCTATGGGGGTTCGTCTCTTTGGGCTTTTACAATTTTAGTTTTTATACTTCTTAGACTAGATGCTAATAGGATGGAATTATTGAAGTAAAACTTTTATTACTCTTCATTTTCTGCCAGCCATTGTTTAATTTTCTCAAGCTGAATATTTTTATTAACTTCTCTCATTTTTTGTGCTGTTTTGGTGTAATACTGATGTGTTTCTAAGAATTTAACCTGAAGTTTATTCCAATCTTTAGTTCCTTTAATTTGCTTAAATTTAAATAGCTCTTCATATAATTTAATTGAGACAGGTAAAAAATCCGGTCTACCTAAATAATCTAAATCTGCATCGCAAATAATTTCTTCTAATATATTTTCTGGTTTTGGTGGGAATTTTGTTGCGTAAATAAGTTCAGTTATCGTTTTTATTTGGCTTTCTGTATAACCGTATTTAGGTAATAACTCTTTAGCTAATTTAACACCGGATTCTTCATGGTCATTATACCCTAAAACAAATCCTAAATCATGCAACAAAGCTGCTGTTTTCAGTACAATCATTTCTTCAGGTGATATTTGTTCGCCTACTCCAATTATTTCAACCTGATTAACTACATCAACAGTATGTTTTAAATCATGATATTTTATATCTTCATTAAGGGCATTTTCAAGTTTGTAATATACAACATCTTCAAGTTCTCTAAACCTAATTTGTTGATATCTAAGCATAAACTTTTTGTTTGGGACTTTGCCTTCGCCATTAACCGAAAATTCTTTTTTAATACCATTAACAAAATACATGTCAATTTCGCCTTTATATTTTACGGGTAATTTACCTCTATGCTCACATTCGAAAAACTCTGATATTGAACTATATGTAGCTTCTGAAATATTTATTTCGCCGGGAATACCTGATGATTCCATTCTACTTGCAATATTTACTGTATCTCCCCAAATGTCGTATGATAATTTTTTATTTCCTATAACTCCTGCAATTACAGGTCCTGTATGAATGCCAATTCGAACCGCCCAGTCATTAAGGGCTTCTTTTTTTAAATCATTCATAAATTCTCGCATTTTAATAGCAACCATTACTACATCAATGGCATTTGTTAGATTTTTTCTTGGTATTCCTCCTGCGCACATATACGCATCGCCTATAGTTTTTATTTTCTCTACCCTTTGAGTATCAACAAGCTCATCAAACTTTAAAAACAAACGGTCTAATTCTTCCAATAATGTTTCTGATTGCATATGTTCAGCAATTTTTGTAAACCCTTGTATATCAGAAAATAGAACAGTAACCATTTCGTATTTTTTTCGTTTAGCTCTTCCTGCACTTTGAATTTCCTTAGCTGTATCTTCGGGTAATAATTTTCTTATTAGCATTTCTGCTTTTTCCTTTTGCCTAACAACCTCCTCTGTTTTTTCAGCTATTTCATGTTCTAACAACTGTTTTTCTTTTTCGTATAAATATGAACGATACCTAATTATCATTATAATAAACGATGCAAGGAGTATCAGGTATAATAAATAAGCGTACCAAGTTCTGTAAACAGGAGGTTTTATTTTGAATTTATATACTAAGGGTTCGGAAATATTATCTAATATACCTTTAGAAATTATTTTAAAAGTGTAATTCCCCTCTGGTAGATTTGTGTATTCTTTGTAATTCTCGTTATCCCATTCAGACCAATGCTCATCATAACCTTCAAGTATATATTTATATTCTATTTCTTCATTACTTTTGTAATCAGGTGAAGTAAAAACAAATTCTATTGTATTTTGCGAATATTTATATATTGGGAGTATTGTGTTATTATAATTTATTTGTTCAGAGTGAATAAAATTATATACTGTAGAATCGGCTACTTTAATATTTTTAAAGAAAACTCTTGGTAAATAGTTTTCTTTATTTAATAATTTCATATCAAACCTTATTAAATTATTATTTGTACCAAACCAAACAATGGAATCTTTATCTGTAAATATTGACTCAATTGTTATATCTGAAATAATATTAAATGGAGAGCTAATAATATTATAATTATTTTCATTGCTTTTATACAAAGCTACTCCGGTACTTTTTTTAAAAACTTTATGTTTCCCGGAGCTAAACCATAGATTTCCCATTTTATCCTCTTTTATAGGAAAAACCCATGCATTTGTATTTAAACTATCAAAAGCAATTAGTGTATCTTTATAAAATTTATTAAAATTTTTATCAAATCTATAAACTCCTTTAAATGTAGAGTATAACACTCCATTTCGTGAGTTGTAAACGTCTATCCATTTAAAATCATCAGGAAATCCAAGCCCTTTCGTTATTGATGTTATTTGTGCATACACAGAAATACTATCTTTAAAAAATATTCTAAACAAACCATCGTTATCGCTTCCTGCCCAAACTATACCGTCTTTATCTTCTGCTAATGTTCTTATTTTGCTTGAAAAACCTTTAATATAATTACCTTTTATTATTGTATTGTTTTTCCATTTTGTTAGAAAAACACCTTTAACGCTACTAATTAAAATTGTATTAGTATCAGAGTTTAGTGTTATTATTTTCTCAAATTCGCCATCAAATAATTTGTTAGTTGTATTATCTGGTTTTATTTCGAATAAACCTTCTTTTGTAGTTACATATAAATGATTATTTATATTGTATAAATTGTATGCGTTAACGCTTAAATTTTGAATTAACTCAAATCTAATGTTTGAATAACATTTTTTATTTATATTGAATATTTTCTTATTTAACATTTTAAATACACCTTGACTTGTAGAGACATATATAGAGTTGTTAAATCTAATTACACCTCTTATACTGCCTCCTAACCCTGATGATTTCCCGAAAAATGTAAATGCGTTTGGTATGTCAACTCTACTTATACCATTTTCTGTTGCAAGCCAAACGTGTTTGTTTCTTTTATCAACAAAAATGTTATTTATATTATCATCGAGCAGTCCTGATTCTTTTTTAATATTGCAGATTAATTTACCTTGTTTGTTTAATATTACAACACCGCATCTTTCGGTTCCGTATATGAAATCATTATTTGTTAATTTGCTTGATGTATATATATTAGTATTGGAAAAGAAATAATCTGCATCTGTTTTAAATGGCGAAATATTACCATTGCTAAGTATAAAAAAGCTTTTATTTTTTATTTTAATAAGTAATTTATTTTTTGAAAATGGTAATATAGATTCAATTGTATTATTTTTAAATATAGGATTATTGTTAAAAACTTTAATTGAAGAATTGCTATACGTATATATTCCTGAACCTATTTTGTCAATAAATAAAGTAGTGTCTATTTTAAACAAGTTATATCCTGATTTGTTGTAATCAACTAAAAACAAATCTTTTCGCCATAAATACAATGTTTTTTTTGTTTGAATAATAATATCTTCGCCAAAAGCTTTTATATTTATAATGTGTTTGATGTTATTAAACTTATCGGGGAAATCGTCTGATATTGAATGAAAATATATATCGTTATTTTTGTCTTTTTTAATTACTCCAAAATTATTATAAGATGCTGCATAAATATCGCCCGAAGCTGTTTTTGCTAACGAAGGACCTCCTTGCATATCTATTAAAGTCCAATCGGTACCATCAAAAATTAATATACCGTTTAAGTTACCAAAATACATAAAACCATTATCATCAGTCTCTATAGAATAGTTTTGACTCTCGTAGCCATAAATTTTTGGTGGATAATTTGTTATTTTAGGAATACCTATTTCTAATTGTTGTGCAAAAACAAACAGGCTACTTAATAATATGTATATTATGCTAATAAAAAACCTCATAATTAATTATGCAATTTACATTTTATTAATTAAAAAAAATAAATATTTTGAATTTAGTTTACTTATAAAAAATTAGGCTACTTCAATATATTGAAATAGCCCATTTTTATAATTAATTTGTGTTTAACACTGATACTAAACATTCATCTCAGGTATATCGCCTTCAACAATAAGTTTACCATCTGTTTTTTCAACTATTTCTTCAACGCTTACGCTGGGTGCACGTTCTAAAAGCTTAAATCCATTATCAGTTACTTCAATAAATGCTAAATCGGTAACAATTTTCTTTACACATTTCACACCGGTAAGAGGTAATGTGCATGATTTTAATAATTTTGAGTTTCCTGCTCTATCAGTGTGAGTTGTAGCAACAATAATATTTTTTGCCGAGGCTACTAAATCCATAGCACCACCCATACCTTTTACCATTTTCCCCGGAATTTTCCATGACGAAATATCACCCGTGTCAGATACTTCAAAAGCACCTAAAACAGTAAGGTCAATATGCCCACCTCTAATCATGGCAAAACTTGTTGCCGAATCGAAAAACGCAGCACCTTTAATTGCTGTTATTGTTTGTTTACCGGCATTAATTAAATCAGGATCGGCCTTTCCTTTTTCAGGAAATGGTCCAATACCCAATAATCCGTTTTCTGATTGTAATATCACTTCAATTCCTTTCGGAATATAATTTGCTACTAATGTTGGTATTCCAATTCCAAGATTTACGTAATATCCATCTTGAAGCTCTTGTGCAATTCGTTTTGCTATACCATTTTTATCTAATGCCATAATATTTTGTTTAAAGATAAATGTTGAAAGTTTATTATAAAGTACTTTAAACCTTCTACTTTTAATCGTTATTATTCTTGTTCTGTTACAAATTCAATTCTTTTCTCTAAATTTTCTGCTTTAAATACTCTTTGCACAAAAATGCCGGAAGTATGAATTTCGTTAGGATTTAATTCTCCAACAGGAACAATTTCTTCAACTTCTGCAATAGTAATTTTACCGGCAGAAGCCATCATATTATTAAAATTATTAGCAGTATCTCTATAAATTAGGTTTCCGTAAGCATCTGCTTTCCATGCTTTTACAATTGCAAAATCGGCAGTTAATCCGGTTTCCATTAAATACTCCTTACCATTAAACTCTCGTACTTCTTTACCTTCGGCAACTTCAGTACCAACTCCGGCAGGCACAAAAAATGCAGGAATTCCTGCTCCACCGGCTCTAATTCTTTCTGCAAGTGTTCCTTGCGGATTAAGCTCTACTTCTAATTCACCAGATAATAATTGGCGTTCAAATTCTTTGTTTTCTCCTACGTAAGAAGAAATCATTTTTTTTATTTGGTGCTTATGAAGCAACAATCCTAATCCAAAATCATCGACACCTGCATTGTTTGAAATACATGTTAAACCTGTAACATCACTTTTAACAAGTTCGGTAATTGAGTTTTCCGGAATACCACATAAGCCAAACCCACCAAGCATGAGAGTCATATTATCCTGTATGCCTTCCACTGCTTCTTTTGCGTTTTTAACAATCTTATTCATATGTATATATGTATTTGTTTTACTTTTTCGTTTCTTCTCAAAAGTAATAAAAAAAAGTGGTTTTATAAATAAAAAATCGCTATTCAAATTAATGAATAGCGATTTTAATACATAAGTATTGGTTTATACTTAATCTAATTTTGTTTAAGATAATTATAATCTCTATAACCTGATTTTTCTTTATACCAATCGGTTACGCTAGTTCCTCCGCTTTCTGCCCAAGTTGCAAAAAATGGGTATCCTTTTATTATTTCTTGTTTTTCTTTTGGATATACAAAATCATGAATTATATCTATTCCCCACGGCAACCCATTGCTTGTTTTGTAATAAATGCCATTTGAAGTATTTGTATTATCTTCTTCTGAGCCTAATAATGATGTGTTCATTAAATCTGTTGGAGGTTTATTTGATAAATGAACTTCTCTGCCTCTATCTCCATCAATAAAAATAAATGGATTAAAGTCGCCTAATTGATTTGGTGTAATTGGATTTGTATATTTTAATGTTAATTCCATTTCAGAGCCATCAACACCCCATGCATTATCGAAAATAATGATAACAGGATTTGTTTGGTTTTGCTCTAAACCTTTAGAGTTTAATGATACAATATTCTCTGTTAAGCTATAACCTGTAAACGATTCAATTAATGATTCGTCCATGTTAAGTTCAATACCAAAACCATTTTTATATGAACCTCCAATATTTTTTATCACAAAATTTAATTTTGTTTCTACAATATTTCCATCTGCATTAGCAATATTTGTATATCTATAATTTAGAACTAAATCATTAAAATCGTAATCTCCTTTATAAGGCCATAAATCTTCAAAAGCATAAGTTCCCCATCCATATATTGAAGGTGTATAAGTTGCCGAAGCCTTTTCCGGGTCGTTAGGATATTCATCATAAAAATCAATTATTCCATCTCCATCGCTATCGTCAACAGGAACAGAAGCTTCATCGTAAGGTAATAATGCTAAATCATGAATGTAATATGTGTAAGGAGTGTATTTATCTTCCCAACCACCTGTAACTTTATCCATTATAAATACCCTACCTTTGTATGCATCAACAGTCCATGCCACTGTTGCCCAAAATAATTCGCCATTAGAGTCAAATGTTAATGAGTTTGGATAGTTAGGTAAACTTTCTGAACTAATCCATGTTGTAGTTATTGTATTTCCATCGCCAAAGGCACATCTATACAAGCCGGTTGTTGTTGATAAATACATTGTCCCATCAGAATCAAATGTTAAATCGCCACCTGATGTTGTTTGTAAACCCTCGATATAATAAGTAGAAATTACCGATGCTGTTGAAGGATTTATTGTGTAAACCCTATTATAGCTCGAAAAATAAATTAATCCATCATTCTGATTGTAACCCATTCTAGGTCCTGTAACACCACTATATCCAACTGTTGTCCATGTTTCTGCATCAATATCCCAGCAATATAAATATGCGTTATGCCCCATTGTGTATAATTTTCTAGACACAGGGTCTATTGCACAAGTATAACTGCCTGTACCATCTGGTAAATCGCTAATTTTTGCCATCTCGCCTGTTTCATGATTAATTGTTAGTAAATCGCCACCACCATTTACAGCATATAGTACATCATAAGTTTGGTTTGTAGACTTTGTTACATTACCTGCTCGATTATACAAAGCTTTTGTTCCATTAACGCTAATTATAGCCGAACTATACGAACCCATTTCGTTTCTAACAACGTATAACGAATTACAATAAATAGGAACTGTTGCTGTGATATTAAAATTAGCATCACTTGTAATAATTGTTTGGATTTTGTTTTTTATCGGGTCAGGTTTTTGAACTGTTACGGTTTGCGTATTACCTTCTTCGTCTAAGTAGGTTACGGTTTCTGTTGTATTATCTTCATCATGAATATAAATCTCATATTTAACATCATTTCCTGCTTTGTTTTTAAAATCGTTAATACTAATTGTAACTTTTTTCGATGTCTCAAAATTAAAATCTTTTGCAACAATCATGTCTGACATAACATTAACAGAGTGGGTTACAGGTGTTTCTACTGCCGGCTCCTCATCTTTTTTACACTGAGAAAGTACGATAACAATAATACTTCCAAATAATAATAAGCTAAATTTTTTCATTGTTTTTGTTTTTTATTGGTTTAAATAGAGTTTGTGAATACGATGATGAATTTACGTTGTTGCATTATTTATAAAATTGGGTATATGTACTTATTTATTTCTATTACAAAAAATGAATCTCCTCGCCGCAAGCGGACGAGGTATCGTTTTGGAATACTATTCTTTTATACGTCCCAAGGGACGGGGAATTAAACCTAAACAGATTAAAAAAATTCTACAAGCTACCGGAACAATTTTTTTTTAATTACTTTTACTCAAAATTTAATAATTACCACGATGAAAAATAGATTAGCATTTTTATTAGTAATTTTATTTGCAATAAGCACAAGTTTTGCAAAAAACAAAACTCCAAAAAACGATAAAGACACTGTTTTAGCTAAAACTTTTAGTGGTGTAAAATGGCGAAGTATTGGCCCTGCACTTGTTTCAGGACGAATTTCAGATATTGCAGTAGATAAAGACAATAAAGCTCATTATTATGTAGCAGCGGCAGCAGGTCATGTTTGGGAAACAGCAAATAATGGTGCGTCGTTTAAACCTATTTTTGATAATTACGGAGTGTATTCTATTGGCTGTATTACTATTGACCCTAATAATAAAAATGTACTATGGGTAGGTACTGGCGAGAATAATCATCAACGTGAAATAGGTTATGGTAATGGTGTTTATAAAAGTGTTGATGGTGGCAAATCGTGGAAAAATATGGGCTTAAAAAATTCTCGTCAAATTGGTAATATTTTGATTGACCCACGTAATAGTAATATAATATATGTGGCAGCCGAAGGTTCTATTTGGAAAGCAAATAAAGAACGTGGAGTGTATAAATCGGAAGATGGTGGAAAAACATGGACAAACATTTTATTCATAAGCGAAAATACAGGTGTTGCAAATCTTTGTTTCGATACCGAAAATCCTGATATAATATATGTAGGAGCAGAGCAACGCCGAAGAAAACAATATACAAAAATTGGTGGAGGACCCGAATCGGCATATTATAAAACTACCGATGCCGGAAAAACTTGGGATAAACTTACAAGTGGTATTCCAAATGTAGATAAAGGAGGTATGGCAATAGCAGTTTCGCCTGTTAATCCAAACTATGTTTATATAATGTTTCAAGCATCAAACGGAGAAGGTGGCTTTTTTCGTTCAACAAACAAAGGTGGCTCTTTTACAAAAATGAGTGATTATTGGAGTAGTGCACAATATTTTACAGAGATTTATGCCGACCCACATAATAAAGATAAAGTCGTTTCTGTAGATACATATAGTCGTTATACTCTTGATGGAGGCAAAACTTGGAAAAATATTAAAACCGATAAACGTCATGTTGACGACCACGCTTATTGGGCTGATAAGGATAACGAAAATCATTTTATGATTGCAGGTGATGGAGGAGTTTACGAAAGTTGGGATAATGGAGCTACGTTTATTTACAAAAATACATTGCCGGTAACTCAATTTTATCGTGTTAGTGTTGATAATACAGAGCCTTTTTATTGGATTTATGGCGGAACGCAAGACAATAATAGTATTGGTGGTCCATCACAAAATTTACGTAAAGGAGGCGTTACAAACAGCGAATGGATTGCAACTCTTGGTGGTGATGGTTTTTATCAAGCATCTGACCCTGAGAATCCTGATATTGTTTACTCTGCATATCAGTACGGAAATATTTACCGATACGATAGACTTTCTGGTGAGAAAATTAAAATTAAGCCCGATGTTGAAAAAAATGAGTTAACATTACGTTGGAATTGGGATGCTCCTTTTATAGTTAGTTCGCATAAAAATACAAGATTATATATTGGTGCAAATAAGCTTTATAAATCTGATGACAGAGGTAATACCTGGCAACGAATAAGCGATGATTTAACCTATAACGAAGATAGAAATAAGTTTAAAGTTATGGGTAAATACTGGCCTGCCGATGCGGTTGCTAAAGATGTTTCTACATCGCAATGGGGTACAATAGTTGCCTTATCGGAATCGCCTGTAAAAGAGGGATTGTTGTACGTTGGCACTGATGACGGACTTATTCAAGTAACCGAAGATGACGGAAAAACTTGGAGAAAAATATCGCAGTTTCCGGGCATTGATAAATATACTTATGTTAGCGATATTTTTGCTTCGCCAACTAACGAAAATCTTGTTTTTGCAAGTTTTAATAATATAAAAAACGACGATTTTAAATTGTATCTTTTAAAAAGTACAGATAAAGGTAAAACTTGGACATCTATAGCAGAAAATTTACCTGATAGCCAAACGGTACATTGCATTGTGCAGGATAAAACAAATGAAAATCTGCTTATTGCAGGAACAGAATTTGGTATTTATTTTTCAATTGATTTAGGCAAAAATTGGGCTAAATTAGGTTCTGGTTTGCCCGATGTTGCTGTGCGTGATATTGCTATACAAGAACGTGAACATGCTATAGTTATTGCTACTTTTGGGCGAGGAATGTATGTTATTGACGATTACTCACCTCTTCAAAATTTTAAGAGAGAAGATTTACAAAAACAAGCAGTTCTTTATCCTGTAAAAGATGCCAAAATGTACATACAAAAAGAAGACCGTTATGGTGTTGGCTCTGCGTATTATCAGGCAAAGAACCCTGCATTTGGTGCAAATTTTACATATTTTTTTAAAGACAGTTTAAAAACATTAAAACAGCTTCGCTTAGAAAAAGAAAAACAATTGTTTAAAGCAGGTAAACCAATACCGCAACCAACAAAACAAATTTTAGATGCCGAAAAATATGAAATTCCTCCTTATTTAAGTTTTGTAGTAAAAAACAATAAAGGTGATATTGTACGTAAAATAAATACAAAAGCACAAGCCGGTATGCATACTGTTAATTGGAATTTACGCTATATGGATAACTCTGATGTACATCTATATAAAAATAAATTTAATCCGTTAAAAAACGGAAACGATGGTATGCTTGCAATGCCAGGTGAATATTCGGTTGAAATGCACTTAATAAAAAACGGAACTGATACAAAATTAACAGAGCCTGTAAAGTTTAATGCAAAATTGTTAGACAATCGGGTTTTACCTGCAATAGATGAGCTTGCAAGAGATAAGTTTTATGCCGATGTAACAGAGTTACGCAGAGTTATTCAAGCATCTAATCATTATATTGATGAATTAAATAATCGTGCTAAAAATGTACAACAAGCTATTCATAACTCAAATAAATCAACAATTGAAATGCAAAACAATATTGCAAAAATAATAATGAATATCGACTCTATTGATTTTGTACTCGATGGCGAACAACCAAAAGCAAGTTGGGAAGAAATACCGCCTACTATTACACCTATAAATGTGCGTTTAAATGAGTTAGCTTGGATAAGTTGGGAGTCAACATCAGAGGTTACTGCTACTCAAAAAATGGATTATGTAATTTTAAACTCAGAAGTTGATAATATTATAACAACACTTAAAAACTTAGATGTAGAACTTAAAAACATAGAAAATAAGCTTGATGAATTAAAAGCAGCTTTTACTCCGGGTAGGTTGCCTAAGAAATAGTTTAGGGGAAAGTCTCAGTACGTTCTCAAGATATGCTGAGATTTTTCATTTTGCTAAAAAATTACTCAATGTTTCTTATAATATGCAATTCAGCATTTTCAATATATGTTTTTTGGGAGGTTGATAAATCTAATTTGGGAGCTTTTACTCCTTCTCTAAATATTTTGTTCCCAATAAAAATACGAGCCTCGTCCCAAAGGTTTTCTGTAATAATTGAGTTTAAAAGTATTTCGCCACCTTCTACTATTATTGATTGAATTTCGAGTAAATATAAATGCTTAAAAATTTGAGTTAATACATTTTTAGAGAAATTTATTTTAATATATTCAATATTTTTTTTGTTTTTTATAGTTTTTTTAGTGAAAATTATTGTTCTAATACTCCCATCTAAAATATTTAGGTTTTTGCTTAATTTTAGGTCTTTATCAATACTTACACGAATAGGGTTTTTACCCGTCCAGTTTCTAACGTTTAACGACGGGTTATCTTGCTCTGCAGTAGCAGTACCAACCATAATTGCTTGTTCTTCGGTACGCCATTTATGAACAAGTGTTCTAGCTAATTCGTTAGTAATCCATTCGGCTTTTTGATGCTTGTTTTGTCTGTTTATATCAATAAAACCATCTTTTGTTTGTGCCCATTTTAAAATTATATATGGTCGCTTTTTTTCATGAAATGTAAAAAAACGTTTGTTAAGTTCTCTACACTCGGGTTCTAAAACGCCAACTTTTACATTAATTCCTGCATTTCTAAGCATTTTTACACCGTTGCCGCTAACTTTTGCGAAACTATCAATAGTACCTACAACAACATTTGGTATTTTGTGTTTAATTATCATTGTTGAACAAGCCGGTGTTTTACCAACGTGAGAACAAGGCTCAAGACTTACGTAAATAGTGCTTTCCTTTAAAAGCGATTTGTTTTTTACCGAATTTACAGCATTTACCTCGGCGTGTGCTTCACCACAAACTTGATGATAACCCTCACCAATAATTTTGCCATTATGCACAATTACAGAGCCAACCATAGGGTTCGTATATGTGTTGCCTAAAGCTTTTTGTGCAAGCTCAACGCATCGAGCCATATATATTTTGTCGGTATTCATTATGTGCAAATATAGTGTTTCTATGCCTTCTAATATATGTGAACTTCTAATAATTCATTTGCATTAAAATTTTTAGAATTTTCATAGACGATTTGATTTTTTAGTAGTACTATCGGTATAATATAATAGATATTAGTTACATATTATTTATTATATTTTGTTTCTTGATAGAAATTAATTTTTAGAAATCTCCTATATATATTCATCACCTTTTAAAGTTTGCACATCGGTAACAAATTGTTTTATCATTTGCTCATCAGTTTTCTTACAAATCAAAAGTGTTCCGTCATATTCAACTATAATATAATCTTCTAAACCTTGAACTACGGCCAATTTATCTTTAGGTAATTCAATAATACAATTACTTGTATTGTAAGTTAGAATATTATCAGAAGATAAAACATTATTATCGTTATTCTTAACCCTATTTTCATATAATGCACCCCATGTTCCTAAATCAGACCAGCCAAAATCAGCTTTTAACACATAAACATTATCAGCTTTTTCCATTACGCCATAATCAATTGATATGTTTTGACATTTAGAATATGTATTTTTTATAAAATCAATTTCACTATCAGTATTATAAGCAGCAACCCCTTCGTTAAATAACAATTGAACATCATTCAAATGCTTTGAAAAGGCGTTGTTTATAGAGTTAAGTGACCAAATAAAAATACCTGAATTCCAAAAAAACTCGCCACTTTTCATGAAAAATTCAGCCATTTCTTTGTTAGGTTTCTCTGTAAAAGTTTTTACTTTCTTCAAATTATTATTTTCGAAATCAACTTCATCTTCGTTGTTAATTTGTATATAACCATAACCGGTATCGGGTCTGCTTGGTTTAATCCCTAAAGTTAACAATACATCATTACTTTTAGTAAACTTTAATCCATTATTAATTACTCTATGAAACTCCTCTTCTTTAATAATAAGATGATCAGCCGGTGCAACAATTATATTTGCATTATTATTTTCAAGCATTATTTTCTGATTTGCATACGCTATACATGGAGCTGTATTCCTTCTTAATGGCTCAGTTAATATATGTTTGGGATTTATATCAGGAAGCTGTTCTTTAACTATATCATAATATATGTCGTTAGTTACCACAAAAATATTTTCGTTAGGACAGATAGGTTTAAATCTATCAAAGGTTTGCTGTATTAAAGTTCGTCCTATTCCTAAAACATCAATAAATTGCTTAGGTTTTTGAGTTTTGCTCATAGGCCAAAATCTACTACCTACTCCACCCGCCATTATTACACAGTAATTATTTTTATTCATATTATATTTTTTTGTTCAGATTTTATTTTTCAATATACAAATATATTTTTTATTTTTCAATTATTTATAAAAAATAGACATTCGTCATAATTTTCATTATCAATTGAACTAAAATTATTCTTTATTAAATTTTTTTATATATTTGTAAAATAAAAACAATAAATGCTTAGTAAAAGGTCTTTAATATTCATCATTTTAGTTTTATTTGCTTTCAGTTCTTTTTCTCAAAGGTCTGCCAGATGGAAAAGAATGCGGTATGAAATATTTTACGGTGTGGGAGCAACTAATTTTTTAGGAGAATTAGGAGGTGCAAATAAAGAAGGTACAAATTTCCTTGCTGATTATGAATTTGCTATGACAAGACCTCTTTTAAGCTTGGGCTTTAGATATATGCTTTTAGAAAAAGTATCTGCTAAGGTTATGCTTAGTTATGGTTGGTTAAGAGGTGATGACAAGACTACAACTGAAACATATAGAAGTTATAGAAATTTAAGTTTTTATTCACCATTAGTCGAATTTGCAATTCAAGGAGAGTATCACCTAACAAAAGAGAGAGTTGGTCACCGTTATAACCTTCGTAGAGTTCGAGGTGTTAAAGGAATAAAATTAAATGTATATCTTTTTGCAGGAGTTGCAGGTTTTTGGTTTAACCCTAAAGGTAAAGACCAAAATGGCAAATGGCAAAGCTTACAGCCTTTAGGTACCGAAGGACAAAACGTTTCACCTGTAAGAGAAAAATATTCACGTGTTCAAGTTGCAATTCCTTTTGGTTTAGGTCTTAAATATGGATTAAATAGAAAGTGGAGTATCGGTTTAGAGCTTGGTGTAAGAAAAACTTTTACCGATTATATTGATGATGTAAGTACAACTTACTATGATAACGAAGCAATTAGAGCTGCAAATGGCGATGAAGCTGCGTACCTAGCCGATCCTTCTACTGGTGAAAATCCGGGTTGGACAGTAGGTGGACAGCAGAGAGGAGACCCTAATGACAAAGATACTTATATGTTTATGATACTCAACCTAACATACAAATTAAGAGCTGGTAGAGGTGGATTACCTAAATTTTAATAATTTAAGAAATTATTAACCAGCAAATTAATTTGTATTATTAATCAAGAAACTATAACTTTGCAGATACGCTAAAACAAAATTGAAATGAAAAAAATAATTTTACTGCTAACAATATCATTTATAGTTTTCTCTGAAGCCGATGCTCAAAGATGGAAGCGTGTAAGATATGAATTAATTTACGGTTTAGGAATTAATATAGCAATGACCGATCTTGGAGGTGGCCCGGGAGAAGGTGGATTTGGCTTCAAAGATATAGATATTTCACAAACAAGACCTGGTATATATGGCGGTTTTAGATATAAATTTAAAGAACGTTTAGCAGGCAAATTTTTACTTTCATTCGGATGGCTTGCCGGTAATGATGCTATGACCCCTGAAGAATCAAGAAATGGTAGGAATATTTCATTCTCAGGCCCATTGTTAGAAACTTCAGTTGTTGGCGAATATTCGTTAATGAGAGAAAGACTGGGTTCTAGATATACATTTTCAAATATTAGGAGGTTTAAAATGAAATACATAAACACATATGTATTTGCCGGTATCGGTATGATTGCATTTTGGCCTAATAATTCTAACCCAACTTATAAAAGCAATTCAGAGAAAGGCAAAACAAAAAGTTTTAGTCATGTAGCTGCAGCATTTCCTATAGGTATTGGTTTTAAATACGGCATTAACAGAAAATTAGGAGTAAGTCTTGAAATGGGTGGCAGATTTACTACTACCGATTATTTAGATGGTCATAGCGATACATACTCAACCTCAAGAGACGGTTATTTAACAGTAATGGTAGGATTAAATTATAAGCTTAAAACTGCTCGAAGTGGATTGCCTCGCTTCTAAAACAATATATGAAATAAAACTACGTTAAAGTTTTTAATAAATTATTAAAGTATTAAATGAAGAAGTTTGTTTTATTTCTATTACTTGTTGTATCCGTAAATTTATTTTCTCAAAAATCAAGTAATTTAGGTTTTTTTGCTGGAGGTAGTTATTATCTTGGCGAATTAAATAAAAATAAACAATTCTATAAAATTAAACCAAGCTTAGGCCTTTTTTACCGTTATAATTTTAATTCAAGGTGGGCAGCTAGAATAAATTTATATGGTGGCTATTTAGCAGGAGACGATGCTGACTCTAAATATGAATACCAAAAACAAAGAAATTTTAGTTTCAGTACTGTATTTATTGACTTAGCAGGCCAAATGGAGTTTAATTTCCTACCTTATAGACTTGGCGATGATAAAACGCCTTTTTCGCCATATTTTGCATTAGGTATTGGCGGAGCTTACTTTACAAACTCTATTCGTCCAATACAAATTACTATTCCTTTTAGTTTTGGCTTTAAATTTAATATTTCATCAAAAATAGGTTTAGGAATAGCGTGGAGTTTTAGAAAAACATTTACCGATTATATTGACAATCTATCTAACTACAAATCAATAGAAGGAAGAGAAAATCCTGATAACAAATACTCTATGAAACAATTAGGGGATTATAGTCATAACGACTTTTATTCAACTGTAGGTGTTTTTGTTAGCTGGAAAGCTTTCGGTGGAAAAAGTAAATGTAAAGCATATCAATATTAATATATGAGTAGTAATAAAGAAATATCTAATATTCCAAAACACGTTGCTATAATAATGGATGGCAATGGAAGATGGGCTCAAAAACAAGGAAACGAACGTGTGTTTGGGCATAAACATGGAGTTAAATCCGTTAAAAATATAGTAGAAAAGGCTAGTGAGTTAAAAATTGAATATTTGACTTTATATGCGTTTTCCACAGAAAATTGGAATAGACCAAAATACGAAGTAGATGCATTAATGGCATTGCTAGTAAGTTCTATCAACTCAGAATTAGATTTGCTAAATGATAACAATGTAAGTTTACAAGCTATTGGAGACATACAGAGCTTACCTAAAGATGTTATCGACGAACTGAACAGTGCAATAAAAATTACATCTAAGAATACAGGACTTAAACTCATTTTAGCATTAAGTTATAGTGCCAGATGGGAAATATTAGAAGCTGTAAAAAATATTGCATTAAATGTTAAAAATAGTGAAATAAATATTGATGATATTGACGAGGAACTATTTTCATCATACTTAACAACAAAACAAATTCCCGACCCAGACCTTGTTATACGTACAAGTGGAGAGCAACGTATAAGTAATTTTTTACTTTGGCAGATATCTTATTCCGAATTATATTTTACCGAAAAGTTATGGCCTGATTTTGGTAAAGATGACTTTTTAAATGCTATATTTGCATTTCAAAAAAGAAAAAGGCGGTTTGGCAAAACAAACGACCAAATAGAAAATAAATAAGTTGTTTATGCTCAGGTATTTAATTAGTATAATTTTTGCATTTTTTATATATACCAATATTTTTGGTCAAGTTTCATTAAACAGTAATAATTTCGATTATTCGAAGCCAGCGGAATATGAAATAGGGGGTATCACTGTTTCCGGTATAAAATATTTAGATTCAAGGGCACTTATAAACCTTTCCGGTTTAGCTGTTGGCGATAAAATTCAAATTCCCGGAGAAGAAATAACTTCTGCAATAGAAAAATTATGGAAACAAGGATTATTTTCTGATATTCAAATAACAAAAACAAAAATTGTAGATAATACAATCTTTTTAGATATATATTTACAAGAACGACCTAGACTTTCAAAATTTGCACTCTCAGGTATGAAAAAATCCGAGGCTGATGATATACGTGATTTATTAAGTCTCAGAAAAGGAGATCAAGTAACGGATAATATACTAAATAACTCAAAAAATAAAATAAGAAACTTCTTTGTTGACAAAGGATATTATAATGTAGAGGTTAATATAAGGCAAGTTGATGATACAACATTATTAAATAATGTTATACTATTTTTTGATGTTAAAAAGCATGAAAAAGTAAAAATAAAACAAATTACTTTTGAAGGAAATGATGTTTTAAACGATTCTTCAAAATTTTTATTCTTTAATATTAAGCCAACAACAATGATGCCTGACGCTAAATTAAAGCGTTTTATGAAAGACACAAAAGAGAAGAAATTTACACGTTTGTTTAAAACGTCTAAATTTATCAATTCTAATTTCACCGAAGACAAAAAGAAGATTATTGCTAAATATAATAGTAAAGGATACCGTGACGCTCAAATTGTTTTTGATACCGTATATAAATATAATGAAAGATTACTATCAATAGATATTAAAATAGCAGAAGGAAAAAAATATTATTTTGGCGATATTACTTGGGTCGGTAATTCTAAGTATAAATCTGAAGTATTATCAAAAATATTAAATATTAATAAAGGCGATGTATATGACCAAGAATTACTTGATAATAGACTTTTTGTTGCAGAAAACAGTGTTAGCTCAATATATTTAGATAATGGTTATTTGTTTTTTTCGTTAACACCGGTAGAAGTGTCGGTTGATAACAATACTATTGATATTGAGATGCGTATTTATGAAGGAAAACAAGCTAGAGTTAAAAATGTTACTATAATTGGAAACACTAAAACTCATGAACACGTTATCCGTAGAGAAATAAGAACAAAACCAGGCGAACTATTTAGCCGAAAAGATATTATTCGTACTCAACGTGAGTTAGCCCAGTTAGGTTACTTTAACCCGGAAAAGTTAAACGTAAATCCAAAACCGAACCCTGTTGATGGCACTGTAGATTTAGAGTATATTGTTGAAGAAAAACCATCAGACCAAATAGAGTTATCTGGAGGTTGGGGTGCTCAAATGATTGTAGGAACACTTGGACTTACATTCAACAACTTCTCTTTAAGAAATATATTTAATGGTTCAGCATGGTCTCCTCTACCATCAGGCGATGGACAACGACTTAATTTAAGAGCACAAACAAACGGAGTATATTATCAAGCATATAGTATGTCGTTTACTGAACCTTGGCTTGGAGGTAAAAAACCAAACTCTTTAACCGTATCATTATATCACAATATATACACCAACGGACGTAAAATGTCAGATCCTTCTCGTCAATCTATGAAAATAACAGGAGCGGCCCTTGGACTTGGACGTAGATTAAAATGGCCGGATGATTTCTTTACATTATACAATGAGTTAGGTTATCAACTTTACGATTTAAATAAATACGAATATATGTCGTTATTTAAATTTACAGATGGTAAGGCTAATAACATAAGTTTTAAAACTGTAATATCTCGTAATTCAGTTGACCAACCAATATATCCCCGTAGAGGTTCATTAGTTTCTGTATCATTACAATTTACACCTCCATACTCTCTATTTAACGGTAAAGATTACGGAAAAATGGATTCAAAAGAACGATATGAATTTGTAGAATACCATAAATGGAAATTTAATGCCACTTGGTATCAAAGAGTTATAGGTAACTTAGTTGTTACAGCTCGTGGTGAAATTGGTATTTTAGGAATGTATAATCACGAGGTAGGGCCATCACCTTTCGAGGGTTTTAATGTTGGTGGAGACGGACTTATGAGTTATAATATATCCGGTACAGAAACAATAGCATTACGAGGTTACGCAAATGGCTCGTTAACCCCTGCCGGAGCCGGTATTGCTTACACAAAATATACTTTAGAGATGCGATACCCTCTTTCGTTAGACCCTAACGCAACACTTTATGCATTAGCATTTTTAGAAGCAGGTAATGCTTGGTACGATTTAAAAAATGTAAATCCTTTTGATGTTCATAGAGCTGCCGGAGTAGGTGTTCGTATTTTCTTACCAATGTTTGGTAAATTAGGAGTAGATTGGGGATATGGTTTCGATCCTGTATATGGAAATATTTCTACTGCAGGTAGTCAATTCCACTTTATTATTGGACAAAACTTTTAACTTTTGCACGAATTTTGCATACTCAAAAACTTAAATATTAAAACATTTAATCATGAAAAAAATATCATTAATAACATTAGCTCTTTTATTTTCGGTAATGAGTTTTGCTCAACGCTTTGCTTACGTTGATACAGAGTATATTTTAAAAAACATACCTGCATATCAGGCGGCACAAGACCAACTTGATAACCAGTCTGTAGAATGGCAAAAAGAAATTGAAGAAATTTATGCAAAAATAGATAAAATGTATAAAGATTTTCAAGCAGAAAAAGTACTTTTAACAGAAGAAATGAGAGTTAAACGAGAAAATTCTATTATTGAAAAAGAAAAAGAAGCAAAAAATATTCAAAAACAATATTTTGGTAAAGATGGAGAATTATACAAAAAACGTCAAGAATTAATTAAACCAATTCAAGATGATATTTTTAATGCAGTAAAAGAAGTTGCAGCAGAAGGTAACTTTGCTGTAATTTTTGATTCGGCAGGAGGAATGTCAATGTTGTATAACGACCCTAAATACGATAAAAGTGATGATGTTTTAGAAAAACTTGGCTATAAAAAATAACTCAAAAAAACCGCTCTTATGCGGTTTTTTTATTTAAAACTCCTAAATATTATTAAAAATCTAATCCATATTTAATATTATAATTACTTTTACAAAAAAAATACACTGTGTCTGATAGTTTAGTAATAATACCTACATATAACGAGAAAGAAAATATAGAAAAAATAATTGCAGCTGTTTTTTCTCTTGAAAAAGAATTTGAAATACTAATTGTTGATGATAATTCGCCTGATGGAACAGCAAATATTGTTAAAAATATAGAGCAGTTTGGAACTAAACTTCATATTCTTGAACGCAAAGGAAAACAAGGATTAGGTACAGCATATTTAGCTGGCTTTAAATGGGCTTTAGAAAAAAAATATGAGTATATTTTTGAAATGGATGCCGATTTTTCTCACCCTCCTGCAAGTCTAATTGATTTATACAATGCATGTGCTCTTGATGGAGCTGATATGTCAATTGGTTCGCGTTATAAATCAGGAGTAAATGTTGTAAATTGGCCAATGGGACGTGTACTTATGTCATATTATGCATCAGCCTACGTCCGGTTTATTACAGGTATGGATATTCGTGATACAACCGCCGGATTTAAGTGCTATACCAGAAAAGTATTAGAAACAATAAATCTTGATGAAGTAAGGTTGAGAGGATACGCATTTCAAATAGAAATGAAATTTACAGCATACAAATTTGGCTTTAAAATAGAGGAAGTGCCTATTATTTTTACCGACCGTAAAGAAGGAAGTTCAAAAATGAGTGGTGGTATTTTTAACGAAGCTGTTTGGGGCGTAATTAAAATGAAAATCCGTAGCTTTTCAAGAAATTATTCAAGAAAATAAATTTTATTATTGCTAAATTGTTTAAATGCTTATCGATAAAATAACAATGTAGCAATAAGTTTATTTTAAAACAAACTTAAACTATTTGAGAATATGAAAACATTAATCATAAATGTAAAAATAGTAAACGAAGGTAAAGAACGCCCTGCATCAATACTTGTTAACAACGATATAATAGAAGAAATATATTGTGGCGAAACTCCTCAAATAGAAAATTGTAATATTATTGATGGTGAATATAATTATTTATTACCTGGTATTATTGATGACCAAGTACACTTTCGGGAACCGGGTTTAACAGCAAAAGGCGACATTTACACAGAAAGTAAAGCTGCTGTAGCAGGAGGAATAACATCGTTTATGGATATGCCAAATGTAAATCCACAAACCACAACACAAAAAATTCTTGTAGAAAAATATAAAATTGGAGCAGAAAAATCGCTAGCTAATTATTCATTTTATTTTGGTGCTACAAACGATAATATAGACGAAGTACTAAAAACTGATCCAAAAACAGTATGCGGAATTAAAGTTTTTATGGGCTCATCAACCGGAAATATGCTTGTTGACAATGAAGAAGTTTTATCAGAAATATTCGCAAAATCAAAACTGTTAATTGCAACTCACTGCGAAGACGAAGCAACGATAAAAAAAAATACAGCTATATATAAAAAAAAATATGGCGAAAATTTACCAATAAAATACCATGCAGAAATAAGGAATGACGAGGCTTGCTATTTATCTTCGTCGTTTGCAGTTCGATTGGCAAAAAAACACAATACTCGCTTACATGTTTTACACTTATCATCGGCAAAAGAGATGGAGCTTTTCGATAATTCTGTAGAAGCAAAAGACAAGCGTATAACTGCCGAAGTTTGTGTTCATCACTTATGGTTTAACAGCGATAGTTACGATGAAAAAGGTACGCGTATTAAATGGAATCCTGCGGTTAAACACAAAACCGACCAAGAAGCTCTACTAAAAGCACTTTTAAGCAACAAAATAGATGTAATTGCTACCGACCATGCCCCTCATACCGATGAAGAAAAAAACAATACATATTTTAAAGCCCCTTCTGGAGGACCAATGGTACAGCACTCGCTTGTTACAATGCTTGAAATGCACAAGCAAGGCAAAATAACACTAACTCAAATTGTTGACAAAATGTGTCATAAACCTGCCGAAATTTTTCAAATTGAAAAGCGTGGTTATATCCGTAAAGGATATAAGGCTGATTTAACGTTAGTTGATTTAAATACCAATTGGGAAGTTAAAAAAGAAAACATATTATATAAATGTAAGTGGTCGCCCCTTGAAGGTCAAAAATTTACATCTAAAGTTATAAAAACATTTGTAAACGGTAAGTTGATTTATGATAACGGTAAATTTAATGAAAATTTTAGAGGTGAACGTTTAAGCTTTAATAGGTAATGAAAGAAAAACAACTAATGATACAAAATGTAATTTTAAGAAATACTTACTTGGTTTTTGCTTCGGTGAATTTATTATTAGTCGTAACAAAAGCTTTTGACTACAAAGATGGTATAAAAGATATAGATTTTGTTAGTATTTCTTTTTACCTTATAATAGTTTCTATTGCTACATATTTATTTTTTCAACATAAAATAAAATGTATAGTTACTGATAACGAATTACAAATTAAATGGAGTGGCTCTCGTAAATGGTATAAATTTCCATTAAATAGTATTTCTAATGTAAAATTTAATTCAAGTAGAATTGAAATTAACTATTCTGATAATAAGAAAACTTTTACATTTGATTTTTCCAATAAGAAGGAGAAAATTAAAGTAAAACAGTTTCTAATAAAAAATTTAGAATCAAAATACCAATTAGGATAAAATGCAAAGCGATTTATATCAAGAACACACTTTAAATAATGGTATTAGATTAATTTTTAGAAAGAATTTATCGAGTGTTGGACATATTGGCTTTTTGGTAAACGCAGGAACAAGAGATGAGACCGAAGAGGAATTAGGTTTAGCACATTTTATTGAACATACACTTTTTAAAGGAACAAGTAAACGTAAAGCCTACCAAATAATTAATAGATTAGAAGATGTTGGAGGTGAGTTAGATGCTTATACAACAAAAGAAGACACATTTATTAGTGCAACATTTTTGAAAAATTACTTTGACAGAGCAATAGAATTAATTAGTGATATTGCTTTTAATTCTACTTTTCCTGAAAAAGAAATAGAAAAAGAAAAAGAAGTTGTTATTGATGAGATAAATTCATACAAAGATAATCCAAGCGAATTAATTTTTGACGAATTTGAAAATATGCTCTTCAATAATCACCCTCTGGGACACGATATTTTAGGAACAAAAGCATCAGTAAAAAAATTATCTTCAAAAAAGATTACACAATTTATTAAAAAAAACTATGGTACTAATGAAATAATTATTTCAGTTGTTGGTAGCATGGAGTTTAAAAATGTAAAAAATAAATTTATAAAGTATTTCGATAATATTCCTGCAAATATTATTAATAACGATAGAAATATACCTGTTGTTTTTAAACAACAAGAAGTTATAAAATCTAAAGATACATTTCAGTCACATTGTTTAATGGGAGGCTTGGCTTATAAAACTTCACATAAAAACCGCATAAACCTAATACTCTTAAATAATCTTATTGGAGGCCCCGGAATGAATTCTTTATTAAACATGTCGCTTCGAGAAAAACATGGATTAGTATATAATGTAGAATCTAATTATTCGTATTTTAACGATACAGGGTATTGGAGTATATATCTAGGAACAGACAAAGATAATCTTAATAAATCAATAGATTTAGCACAGAAAATACTAAAAGAGAAACGTAACAAAATAATTACTTGCTCAAAACTAAACAAGATTAAAAAGCAACTATTGGGGCAAATAGCAATAGGAGCAGAAAACTATTCAGATTATGCCTTTACAATGGCAAAAAGCAAATTAATATATGGTAAAATAAATTCATTTGCCGAAATTGAAAAATCTATTAATGAAATAACTGCAAGTGATTTGCTAGAAACTGCAAATGAAATATATACATCAAATAATACATCATTATTAATATATAAATAAATCGATAATATGGATTTTACAAATGTAGAATTAGAAAAATATATTATAAATAATATTAATGAAGAAGATGAGTTACTTCAAGAAATTACACGCGAAACACATATAAAAACAATGCACCCGCGTATGCTTTCAGGGCATATACAAGGTAAAATTCTAGAAATGATATCGTATATGATATCTCCTAAGAATATTCTTGAAATAGGTACGTTTACTGGTTATTCTGCAATTTGTTTGGCAAAAGGTTTACCTGAAAAAGGAAAATTAACCACAATTGAAGTTAATGATGAGCTTGAAAAATTTACTCGTAATTTCTTCAAAAAATACGAAAACTCAAATAAAATTGATTTTGTTATAGGCGATGCTCTTAAAATTATTCCTAAATTAAATATTGAGTTTGATTTAGTATTTATTGATGGTGAAAAAAGTAGTTACACTAAATACTACCAAGCATGCCTTCCCAAACTTAAACAAGGTGGCTTTATATTGGCAGACAACACATTGTGGTCAGGAAAAGTACTTGATAAAAATATAAAGAACAACGATTATTTTACAAAAGGTATAATTGAATTTAATGAGTTCATAAAAACAGATAATAGAGTAGATAAAGTTATATTACCTATTAGAGATGGTATAACAATTTTACGTAAATTGTAAATTATATTCATTATAAATTAGATATTAAATTACGTATACAACTGATATTCTATCGAGTATAAATATCAGTTTAATCATTTCATCAAAACTACATAATAATATGTATTACAAATCGAATAAAAGTTTCAAATAATGAAATACTTTTTTAATTTTGTTTTTTTCGTAAAACATAATATTATATAATGAATAAAATAAAACAAACCCTTAGAGATTCGAAAGCAGCACGATGGGGTGCCTTAGCAATCATCTCAGTAACAATGTTTGCCGGTTATTTCTTAACCGATGTAATGTCACCTTTAAAACCAATGCTTGAATCAGAATTTGGATGGTCGAGTACAAGCTATGGTATCTTTACAAGTGCATATGGTTGGTTAAACGTATTTTTAGTAATGCTTATTTTAGGAGGTGTAATACTTGATAAAATGGGTGTTCGTTTTACAGGTTTAATGGCTTCAGGAATTATGGTACTTGGTGCAGCAATTAAATATTGGGCAATATCAAACCCTACATTACCAAATGAAACAATTCTAGGTATTCATTCACAGGTGTTTTTTGCATCAGTTGGATTTGCTATTTTTGCTGTTGGAGTTGAGGTTGCAGGAATTACAGTTTCTAAAATTATTGTAAAATGGTTTAAAGGAAAAGAAATGGCTCTAGCTATGGGTATGCAAATGGCTGTTGCAAGAATGGGAACTCTATTAGCAATGGCAGCTCCGGTACCATTGGCAACATATTTTAGCAGTAAACATATGCAACTCGTAAATGGCGAACTTATAGAAAAAATGGGACCAAGTATATCGGCACCAATTGCTTTTGCTCTTGTGTTATTAGTAATTGGGTTTATTTCATTTTTTATTTATATGGCAATGGATAAAAAACTTGATGCATCAATTGCTGAATCTGGTGAAATTGATACTGATGAACCATTTAAAGTTAGTGATATTGCTAAAATTATTGCAAATAAAGGATTTTGGTTAATAGCTGTATTATGTGTTCTGTTTTACTCTGCGGTATTCCCATTTATTAAATACGCAGCTGATATAATGGTAAACAAGTATGAATTAAGTGCAAGTACAGCTGGTTTAATACCAAGTTTGTTGCCTTTAGGAACCTTATTCCTTACTCCAATATTTGGAAGTATCTACGATAAAAAAGGAAAAGGAGCTACAATGATGATAATTGGTGCTGCTTTAATAATATTTGTACATACAGTATTTGCTTTACCAATATTAAACTATTGGTTTGTAGCAGTATTTTTAACAATGGTTTTAGGTGTTGCTTTATCATTAGTTCCTTCAGCAATGTGGCCATCTGCACCAAAAATTATTCCTGAAAATCAATTAGGTACAGCCTTCTCTCTTATTTTCTGGATTCAAAACTGGGGATTAATGGGTGTTCCTGCATTAATAGGTTATGTACTAGATAAGAGTAACCCTGAAGTATTAGCTGCAAAAGCACAAATTGCACAAGGTGTAGAAGGTATAACAGTACCATTTTACGATTACACAAACCCAATGCTTATTTTTGCAGGATTAGGTGTTTTAGCTATTATTGTAGCTTTCTTACTAAAAGCAGAAGATAAGAAAAAAGGTTACGGACTTGAGTTACCTAACATAAAACAATAATATATTTGTTCAAAAAATATTTAAAAGGTCTCATACGAGACCTTTTTTTGTATAATAAATTTTTATACCTTTCGTTTCTTAAATAAAAGCTTTAAATATGAAAAAAATAAGTGTTTTATTATTAGTGATTTTCTTTATAAATTCTATTTATTCTCAAAATGTTGGTCAAAAAGCTAATACAAAATTGAATTACACCGATATTAATGGTAAAAAACAAGGGAAATGGATGAAGAAATACCCAAATGGAAAAATCGCATACGAAGCCTATTTTATTAATGATAGACCTGTAAAAACCTATAAACGATATTACAAATCAGGGCAAGTTAAATTAGATGTTTATTACGATAAAAATTCTAACGGTTATGCAAAATTGTTTTGGGATACAAAAAAACTTATGGCTGAAGGGAATTATGTTAATATTAATGTGAAAGATTCTATTTGGAATATGTATGGGGTTGATGGTAAATTAATGGTAACTATATCATATAAAAATGGAGTTAAAAATGGTAAAGAAATAAAATATTACAGAAATGGGAACAAAGCTGAAATATTAGAGTGGAAAGATGATGTTAGAAATGGCATTTGGAATTGGTATTACGATAATGGTAAACCAAGAATGAAAACACATCATGTAAATGGTATAAGGGAAGGTGCTTTTTGGTTTTATCATGAAAATGGAATGCCATATATAACCGGACATTATAAAAATGATTTAAAAGATGGCGTTTGGAATTTTTATGATAATAAATATAAATTATTTAAAACAATTACATACATTAACGGAAAAGCTACTAATCAAGATGAGTTAGATGAAGAAACTACAAAGCAAATTGACGAGTGGGAAAAAATGAAGGGTAAAATACCTGAGCCTACTTTAGAAAGTATAATGCCCGGAGGTGGCTATAACCGCTAAATATTTTTTATGAAAAACATTTTATTATTTCCATTGTTAATACTTACGTTTAATATTTATTCGCAAATTTCTAAACAAGAGTATATAAAAAAGTATTCTCCTTTGGCAATATCAGAAATGAGACGAACAGGAATACCTGCAAGTATTACTCTTGCACAAGGTTTACTTGAATCCGGTAGTGGTAATAGCATGTTGGCTAAGCAGGCAAACAACCATTTTGGAATAAAATGCCACAAAAGTTGGAAAGGTCCTAAGATTTATAAAGACGATGATAAAAAGCATGAATGTTTTAGAAAATATGGTAGCGTAAAAGAATCTTACGACGACCACTCAAATTTTTTAGTAAAATATTCGAGATATGATTTTCTATTTGAACTAAAACCAACAAATTATAAAAAATGGGCAAAAGGTTTAAAAAAAGCAGGATATGCTACAAATCCTAAATATCCACAACGATTAATAAAACTCATAGAAGACTATAATTTGTATGAATTTGACACGTATTCTGACAAAAAACATAAAGAATTATTGGCAGAATATACAGAAATAGAAACAGAATCTGACAAGGAAAAACCTGAAGAAAACAGTACATATATAATAAAAAAACGCCCTAAACCTGTTGAGGATTATGAATTTCAGATAGGATACGATATTAAATTAAACAATAATGTAAAGTATGTTATTGCCAAAAAAGGTGATACTTTTGATAAAATTACAAAAAAATTAGAAAAAATGTTTTGGGAATTGCCAAAATATAATGAGTTAGATAAAAATACCAAACTAAAACAAGGACAAATTGTTTATATTCAGCCAAAAAGGCGAAAAGCAGAAAAGGGTAAAGAATTTCATATAGTAAAAAAAGGAGAAACACTTTATACTGTTTCACAAATATATGCTATAAAAACAAAACACTTACAAAAGTTAAATAATCTAAAACCAAATCAAAAAATACACGCTGGAGATAAAATTTGGTTACGAAAACAAAAAAAATAGTATTTTAATACCTAAATTTGCACAAACAAAATTTTTACTATGCAAATAGATTTAAACGACCTTAAAACAAAAGGATTTTTAGATATTCCTATTGACAGTAATATTAATATTGTTGAGGAAATAAAAAGAATGAAAAAAGAAAAAAATGCAGTTATTTTAGCTCATTTTTATCAAACAGGTGACATACAGGATATTGCTGATTTTGTTGGCGATAGTTTAAAACTTGCGCAAGAAGCTGCCAAAACAAATGCCGATATAATATTATTTGCAGGAGTACATTTTATGGCAGAAACAGCAAAAATTTTATCGCCCGGGAAAAAAGTTTTATTACCTGATTTAGAAGCCGGTTGCTCTTTAGCCGACTCTGCTCCGGCGGAAGCTTTTGCCGAATTTAAAAAACAGCATCCTAATCATTTAGTTATTTCGTATGTAAACACTACTGCCGAAATAAAATCGATGACCGATATTATTTGTACATCGAGCAATGCAAAAGAAATAATTGATGATTTACCTAAAGACCAAAAAATAATATTTGCACCTGATAAAAACTTAGGAAATTATATTAATGGTGTTACTGGTAGAAGCATGGTGCTTTGGGACGGTGCTTGCCATGTACACGAAGAGTTTTCTGTTGAACGGATTCTTGAACTAAAAGAACAAAATCCTGATGCAAAAATACTTGCCCACCCTGAATGTGAAAGGCCTGTATTAATTATTGCTGACCATATTGGCTCTACATCATCATTACTTAATTACACAAAAAATAGTAAGTTCGATAAATTTATTGTTGCAACCGAAAGTGGAATAATGCATCAAATGCGTAAAGCCAACCCACAAAAAACTTTTATTGGCGCTCCTCCTAAAGATAGTACTTGTGCATGCAATGACTGTAATTTCATGAAATTAAACAGTTTACAAAAATTATATAATGCATTAAAATATGAACTTCCTGAAATTACATTAGAAGAAGAAATAAGAGTAAAAGCCGAGGTTCCTATTAGACGCATGCTTGAAATTTCAGCTAAATTAGGATTGTAATTAATAACTAAAAAATAAATATTATGATATCAGAAAAACTAGAAAAAATATTTAATGAGCAAATAGACAAAGAATTTTACTCATCAAATTTGTATTTATCAATGGCAATTTGGGCAGAAACCAGTGGTTATAACGGTACATCAAAATGGTTTTATGCACAAGCAGACGAAGAACGTATGCACATGCTTAAATTTATTGAGTATTTAAACGATAGAGGTGGGAAAGCAATTGTTCCGGCAATTAAACAACCTCCTCACGAATTTAAAGATTTAAAAACTGTTTTTTATCAAGTGTTAGAACACGAGATGTTTATATCTAAATCGATTAACGATATTGTAGCTTTAACAATAGAAGAAAAAGATTTTTCTACACATTCGTGGATTCAGTTTTTTGTTACCGAACAAATTCAAGAAGAAAAATCCGTTAACGAAATAATTGATAGTTTAAAACTTATTGGCGAACAAAACGTTTATATGTTTGACCGTGATATTATGAATTTTAGAGACGAGTAACATAATTATATTAGGTTACAATAAATACATTCCTTACTTAACTGTTTAATTTATTTGAACAGTTAACCCGCATTATTCATACGTTTTTCTTTTTCTTAGACAAGGCGTCGAACCATGCTGCTGTATATGAATACTGCAAATGGTTTGCAACGAAGTATAAGGAAAAGAAAAA
>CAMZKE010000091.1 GCA_947311115.1 uncultured Bacteroidales bacterium
GTTAGGTTTAGTTTCTGCTTATCCTTTAGTTTCCTTCGATTAGATAGAATAATTATTAGTTATAAGTTAATTTGTATATTTAAAATTGGTGTTAATCTGTGAAATTATTTAGTTTTTAGCAAATTTATTGTCAGCGGTGGCTTTTTGTTTATTTTTCTGCTAATGGAAAAGTAAAAGCATGTCTGGCTTGAAGACATATAATGCAAATTATTGACATTTTGGAGTCATATATATAATTACAGCACGGGTATAATACGCTGTAAATCAACACTATATTGCAGTGCTAAATATTTGATGTAATATGTTAAACAATTAATTATCTGTGCGAAACTTGAGTTAAAGAATAAAACTTGAATGAAATAATTTAGTTATTTCGTCGTCTATTTATTAAAATTATTACTATTATTCCAATAATAAATAAAACGCCAATAATAGTTCCAATTATTATGTAATGGATATTTGAAGTTTTAATATGAGTTGTATTATTAATTTCTTTATTTTTTAAAGTATCTACAACTATATCTGCATCACTCATTTCATTGGCAATAACTTTTTCTTTTTCAGAAGCTTTTAACTTTATTAAACTATC
Organism: uncultured Bacteroidales bacterium; assembly: GCA_947311115.1. Classification (GTDB taxonomy): domain Bacteria; phylum Bacteroidota; class Bacteroidia; order Bacteroidales; family JAFGXI01; genus DYMG01. Next base: position 590 of record CAMZKE010000091.1, read on the forward strand.
ATTTAATGATATAAAAATCTGCTTATACTCGTTTGCTCTTTCTACTTCTCCTTTTTTATCATAAATCTTATAAATATATTCATAAAATACTACTTTATCTTTTAAAATATTATTATCTTCCGAAATACGTAAACCTTCTAATGCGTAGTTTAATGCATTGTCGTACAACTCTAGGTTTATGTATATATCACAAATATTTTTATATGTAACGGGTAATCCTTTTAAATAGTTGTTTTTCTTTTTTATTTTTAATGATTTCAAACTATACTCTAATGCTTTTTCATAGTTGTTTTTTTCTAAACAAACTACTGCAAGGTTTGTATATGTTACAGCTATACCTAATTCATCTCCTAATATTTTTTTTAAATATATTGATTTATTATAATACTTTTCTGCATTCTCATAATCTTTAAGACGCTGATAAGCAATTCCAATATTATTATACATATTAGTTAAATAAACTTTCTTATTATTTTTTTCAAGAACTTTTGCTGATAAAAGAAAATGTTCTAAAGATTGTTTATTATCTCCTAACTCACTATAAATTATACCTATATTACTGTATGCTCCTGCTATTTTTATATCATCTTTAAGTAGTTTATATAAATTTAAAGATTCCTCCCAATATTCGTGAGCAGAAACATAATCGCCACGTAAATATTTTATTCGGCCTAAACTTGTATAAACTTTAGCTATACCGTTGTCATCCGATTTATTAAAATAATTATAGTAAGCCGAGTTAAATTCTTTTTCTGCTTTATCTAATTTATTCATATCGGCATATACCGAACCTAAACCTAATTTTACATCACCTAAAAGAATATCATTATTAGTTTTCTTTGCATAATCTAACGCAATTTTATAATTTTTCATTGCTTTTGATATCTCTTTCATTGAATAAGAATTAGCTATCTGCATATAAGCATCAGCCAACTGACTATCAGTTTTAGCTTTAGATAGTAGCGAATCTAAATCAATCCCATTAGAAAATAATTGGCTTGTAGATAAAACTATTAATATGTATATAAATATTCTATTCATTATCGGTTACAACCCACTCTGCATACGATGTTGCTGTTTCGTATAATCGTACACTATAAAGTGTAATATTGTCAGGTAAATGTTTTTTTATTTTTTTTACAAAATCAATAACCATATTCTCACATGTAGGCTGGTAGTTTGTGTAATGCTTACGCGAAAACATTTCTGTTAACCCCTCAAACTTAGCAGTATCTGCATTTTTATTTAATATAATTGAATGGTCAAATTTTTTAACAATTTCGTTGTTCACAATAAATTTTAAGTCTCCAAAATCGTAAACCATACCAAGTTTAGTATCGTTTTCATTATCAATTGGGGTACCCATAACTGTTACATATAAAATATACGAATGACCATGAATATTTTTACATAAGCCATCGTAACCCAGTAATGCATGGGCTGCCTCAAATTTAAACTCTTTTGTTACTCTAATAATTGCCATATTATTTTTCTGTATTTAAAACCTCAATAGCTTTTTTTATTGTTTTATCATCTTTATATACAATTGGATAAAATCCTTCGTCGTCCATTATGTTACGTGCAATATATCCTTTTAGATGCGTTAAAACTATTTTTTTTGATATTTTTACATCATTCATATCAACTTCCACATCGTTTTCTTTAACAAAAGCTAAAAACTTACTCATTAATCTTTGTTTGTCAAGATATTTATCTAAGCTTTTCCAATCAGTAAATTTATTAAGTTTATCACGATACTCGTCAGAATAGTTAAATGCAAATTTATAAACCAAACCTTTGCTTACAACTGTTGTTAAAAACATAGAAACGCCATTAGTGTCAACAGGAATAAAATAATCGGGCATTATTCCGCCACCACCATACACAATCTTACCTTTAGGCGTTGTATATTTTAGTGAATCGGGAAACGAAATACTGTCTTTTTTTGAAAATTCGCCATGTATATAACGATTACCTATATCGTTATAATATGCGGAAAAATCGCCTGAATATGGTTTTTGAATACATCGTCCGGTTGGAGTATAATATCTGGCTATAGTTAATCGTAAGCCGGAGCCATCGGAAAAAAATGTTGGTTCTTGCACCAAGCCTTTTCCAAAAGAACGACGTCCAATTATTTCGCCACGGTCGTTATCTTGTATAGCACCTGATAAAATTTCGCTTGCCGAAGCCGACCATTCATCAATTAATATGGCAACCGGCTCATCTTTTAATAAACCACGAGAAGTTGACCAAGTTTCTGATTTTTGGCGTTTACGTCCTTTAGTATAAACAATTAATTTTCCTTTTTCCAAAAATAAATCTGCTATATTTGTGGCTGCATCCATATATCCACCGCTGTTACCTCTAAGGTCAACAACAATTTTTTTCATTCCTTTCGATTTCAAATCAGAAACTCCTTTAATAAATTCATCAAGAGTAGTTCTAGCAAATTTATTCACTTTAATATAGCCAATATCTGATGTTAACATATATGCTACGTCAACACTTTCTAACGGAATTTTATCTCTAATAATATCGAAATTAATAATATCTTTTATAGCTTTTCGTTTAATACCAACTTTTACTTTTGTACCACTTCTACCTTTAAGTAATTTTATAACATCGTTTGAATTAATCCCAATACCTGCTACAACCGAATCGTTAACCATTACAATGCGGTCGCCGGCTTTTACGCCTACTTTTTCTGATGGACCTTTTGGCACTGTATTTATAACCATTATTGTATCGTTTTGTATATTAAACATAACACCAATACCATCAAAATTCCCTTCTAAAGGCTCGTTCATTTCTTCCAAATCTTTTGCAGGAATATAAATTGAATGTGGGTCTAACTGTTGCAAAATAACAGGAATAGATTTTTCAATAATATCATCTTTTGAAATAGAATCTACATATTCCTCTTCTATATAACTAATTACAGCATCTAGCTTATTTATTTGAGGATATAAAACTAAATCGTCTTTTTTATTTGTAACATCAATACTATTACCTATTAAAACACCTAATATAAGAGTTATTGCAAAAAGTATTGGCGTAATTATTGTGAAAGTTTTATTATTATACTGCATTGTATTATTTATATTGAAAAGAAAACAAAAGTAATAATAATGTTTATTGTTTTTTAGTTTTATAAAGTTAAAGTTTGTAAAATTTTATCTTTACAAAAAAACAATATATTTTTATACGATGATAAAAGTTGAAAATATAACAAAATCGTTTGGGAATGTTAAAGTTTTAAAAGGTATTAATATTGAAATAAAAGAAAAAGAGATTGTTTCTATTGTTGGTGCTAGTGGTGCAGGTAAAACTACTTTACTCCAAATTTTAGGTACTTTAAGCAAGGCAGATACCGGTAATATTTTTATTAATAATATCGAGGTTAGTAAACTAAGTAACAATAAATTATCTGAATTTAGAAACAAAAATATTGGATTTATTTTTCAATTTCATCATTTATTACCTGAATTTACAGCACTAGAAAATGTTTGTATGCCTGCTTTTATTGCGAAAATGAATAAAAAAGATGCTTTAAAAAAAGGTGAAGATTTACTCAATTTTTTAAATTTATCGCACAGATTAAACCATAAACCGGCAGAGCTATCAGGTGGTGAGCAACAACGCGTTGCAATTGCCAGGGCATTAATTAACAATCCGGCAGTAATATTAGCTGATGAGCCAACAGGAAATTTAGATTCGAAAAATTCGGAAGAATTATTTCAACTTTTCACCTCGTTAAAAGAAAAATATAATACTACATTTATTATTGTAACTCACGATAATAATCTTGCTGAACGAACCGATAGAAAATTAACTATTGTTGACGGTATGATTAGTGCTTAAAAACTAATCAATCTACTCACCGCAGCGTACGAGCTATCATTTTAACCCGCATTATTCATAAAACACAACAATTTTACATGTAATCATCTAACAAACAACCTGTTACTACAAAACACAAATACCCAAATTTTGGTGATTACATTTTTTAATATACGGGTTAAAAAAATAAAAACCTATCTTTGCAAAAATATTTTACATTTTGAATAATTTCCCTGATAGATATAATATTACCGATTGGTTACCTATAACCAAAAAAGAAATGCTTAAACACGGTTGGGAACAACCTGATATAATTTTATTTACAGGCGATGCTTATATAGACCACCCGGCTTTTGGAGCAGGTGTTATTGGCAGGGTATTACAGTCGAAAGGGTATAAAGTTGCCATTGTACCCCAACCAAATTGGCAAGACGATTTACGTGATTTTAAGAAATTTGGTGAGCCAAAATTATTTTTTGCAGTTACTTCGGGCAATATGGATAGTATGATAAATCATTATACTGCAAATAAACGCTTACGTAGTAATGACGCATATTCACCTAACGGACAAACAAATTTTCGCCCAGATTATGCACTTAGTGTTTATTCAAAAATAATAAAAAAACTATATCCTAATATCCCGCTTGTTTCAGGAGGTATTGAGGCTTCTCTCAGACGATTAACACATTTCGACTATTGGCAAAACGAACTTAAACCCTCATCGATAATTGACACCGGTGTTGATTTACTTATTTATGGAATGGGCGAAAAACCTATTGTACAAATTGCCGATTTATTGAGCAAAGGTGTAGCATTTAATAGTTTAAAAAATATTGCCCAAACTGTTTATGTGAGTAAAACTAATATTTCTGATGAAGATACTATTGAAATACATTCACACAAAGAGTGTTTAAAAGACAAAATAAAATTTGCCAAAAACTTTAAAATTATTGAAACGCAAAGCAATATGCTAAATGCAAAGCGTATTGTTCAAAAATATAATTCAGAAAAATATGTAATTGTAAACCCTCCAAACCGACCATTAAAAGAAAAGGAGATTGATAAATTTTACGATTTACCATATACTCGTTTACCTCATCCAAAATATTGGAAAAAAGGACCAATTCCGGCTTACGAGATGATTCGCCACTCAATAAATGTGCATCGTGGTTGCTTTGGTGGTTGTAGTTTTTGTACAATATCGGCACATCAAGGTAAATTTATTAGTAGTCGTTCGCCTAAATCAATAATGAAAGAGGTAGAGCAGGTTGTGAATATGCCTGATTTCAAAGGACATATTACCGATATTGGCGGGCCATCTGCAAATATGTATAAAATGCAAGGTGTTGATTTAAAAATTTGCGAAAAATGTAAACGACCTTCGTGTATTGACCCCGATATTTGCTTTAATTTAAATACAGACCATACAAATTTACTAAATATTTATCGTAATGTAAGAAACAATCCAAAAGTTAAGAAAGCAACTATTGGTAGCGGTATTAGATACGATATGCTTTTAGATGATAATAATAAAACTAATGATATTTATATTGAAGAATTAATAAAATATCACGTAAGTGGAAGATTAAAAGTTGCACCGGAACATAGCTCTGATAAGGTTTTAAAAATTATGCGAAAGCCAAGTTTTAAGACTTTTATTAAGTTTAAAAATAAGTTTGATGAAATAAATAAACGTGTTGGTTTAAAACAACAAATTATACCTTATTTTATCTCAAGCCACCCTGCAAGTACTGAGGAAGATATGGCTCAACTTGCTGTTGATACAAAAGAACTTAATTTTAGATTAGAGCAAATTCAAGATTTTACGCCTACACCTATGACTGTTGCTGCGGTTATTTTTTATTCGGGTTACCACCCATACACAATGGAAAAATTATTTACTGCCAAAAATAAGAATGATAAATTAGCACAACGTAAATTCTTTTTTTGGTATAAAAACGAAAATCGTGGAGACATTAAAAAAAGCCTAACCAAAATTAATCGATTAGACCTTTTAAAAAAGTTATTAAAATAAAATTATTTCTTTTTTACCCTGTACCAATATTGTGTTCTGTATATAAAACCAATGTAACCACGTACATTTAATTTGTTATTATTGTCTTCGTCAACCCAAATCTTACAATCGTAAATTTTACCATTATTGGGGTCTAAAATTGCATCATCAGCTTCCCACTCATCGCCATCTTTAACAAGTCCGGTAATTATATTCATACCAACTATTTTTTTATTTTTTCTGTAATCGGTACATTTATCACAAACAGGGTCTTTTTCTGTTGGGTTTATTAGTTTTATAATTTTGCCATATAATTTCCCGTCTTTTTTATAAATTTCAACTATCGATTTTGCTTTTCCTGTTTCATCATCAATGGTTGTCCATTTTCCTGTTACTTGTGCATTGCTTGTTAAAAATAATGCAATAAATAAGATTAATAAGTTTACTTTTTTCATTTTTTATATTTTATATTTTAATTTAGGTTACTAAAATAGTAATTTTTTATTTCTTTACTTCGTTTTTTATAATATTTACAGGTTTATTATTTTTAAATATTGCTTCGTAAGTTATTTTTCCTCCTTTTTCATAGTAAATCATCTTGCCGTGTTTTAGTCCATTTTTGTAATTTACAATACTTCTAACGCCTCCATATCCAAACCATTCTGTCCATGTGCCATCTGGCTCACCTTGCTTATTATAATTTTCTTCTCGTATTTTTTCGTTGCGAGTATTGTAATATGTCCAAGTACCAACTTTTTTACCATCAATAAATTCTCCCTCTACATTTATATGCCCGTCATCGTTCCAGCGTTTAAATTCGCCTTGATACACAGTATCAATTTTTGTTTCTAATAGTCTGTTGTTACCATTTTTGTACCAATAATGTGCGGTACTATCTTGTACACCTAATTTATAATAAATTTCATACTCTTTATTACCATTTTCAAACCACCCTATCCATTTATTTGTCATTATTCCATCTGTGAAGGAGCCTTCCATTTTCTTTTTTCCGTTTTCGTACCATTCTGTCCACACACCAACTTCTTTTCCGTAATCAAACTGACCTTTTTTAAATAGCTGCTTGTTTTCAAAATAATATACCCAATCTCCATCTTTTACACCTTCAACATAATGACCAATTTTCCACACTTCGCCATTTCCGTACCACCATGTCCATTCGCCATCCATTTTTCCGTCTTTGTAATACCCTTCGTTACCTTTTTGCCCATCGGTTCGCCAATATGTCCAAAGTCCATTTTGGATATCATCAATAAAATTACCTTCTATATCAAGTTTACCATTTTCGAGATACCAAATGGCTTTACCGTTTTTCTTTCCATTAATAAAATTTAGTTTTGCATCAATATTACCATTTTCGTAATATTTTAAACTCTCACCATTTTTAATATCAGCAATAAAATTTGATTTAATTTTTATATTTCCGTTTGGATAAAAAAACTCCCAAGAGCCTTCTTTTTTCCCTTCTTTCATTTTACCACGCATTTTAATTATGCCTGATTTATACCAAACAATATTGTCGCCATTATCGTAATTTAAACTACTTCGCTTTTCACCTGTTTTGTACCACGATGTCCAACTACTAATACGTTTTCCATTTTTATACATTCCTTCGGTAAATTTTTGCCCGTTAGCATACCAGTATGTCCATTTACCATTTTCTACACCATTAATATATTCGCCTTTCGATTTTTTTTCGCCACTTAGGTAATATTCAATAGCATAACCGGTTCCGTTAGTAACAGTTTGGTTTCCCGATTTATCCCATAAGTTTACAAGCTTTGGAATATCAATACGGTAAGTATAAAACTCTTGCTTTGTTTTATTTCCTTTATCGTTATAATATGTCCACAAACTATCTTTAAATCCGGATTTGTAAAATCCTTCTATTTTAGGTTTAGAATTATTATACCATTCTTTGTATTTTGACACTTGCAAGCCGTAGTAATAGTATGATTCAATCATTTTATTACCGTTCTCATAAAACTTTTCAACTTTACCGTTTAGTGTTCCTTCGTAAAAATACGCTGTCTGAATTAACTTTCCATCTTCGTTATAAAATTTCCATAAACCATCTTCAACTCCGTAAAGTAAATTGCCTTCCGATTTTATATTACCATTCTTATATTTTGAAATATATTTAAACGATGAATCGGTGTTATATTGCGAAAAAGCTACATTATTAGCAAAAAACAGTACAACTATTGAAATGATTAATACTTTCATTATTGGTTTAATTTAATTTTTTCAAAGGTAAACTATATCGTTATATCAAAAAATAACTGTTTATAAATTGTTATAATTAATTTACATTTGTGAAAAAGTAATATTTATTTGGATAAGACGCAAGCAATAGTATTAAAGTATATAAACTACACAGATAGTAGTATAATTTGTTATTTTTTAACTCGTAATTTTGGTAAGCAAACCTATATGGTTCGAGGTATTAGAGGAAAAAACAGTAAAACTAAAATTAATTTACTACAAGCATTATCAATTTTAAATATTGATGTTAAACATAAACCAAAAGCAAATATTAATAGTTTACAGGAGTTTTCTTTAGCCAACTTTTTTAAAACAATACCTTATAGTATTGCCAAAAGTTCTATTGCTATTTTTATTGCCGAGGTAATTAATAAAACCCTAAAAGATGGTGAAGAAGATTCTGATTTATTCGATTTTGTAAAACAATATATTCTTGAATTAGACTCATTAACTGACAATTATAATAATTTACATATTATTTTTTTAATAAGATTAACTTCTTTTTTGGGGTTTTATCCTAATATTGATGATAATATATATTCAGGTTCAGAAATTAATAAAACTTTAATAAATATTACAGATTTAATTTTAAATAGTGATAAAATTATACCTGAAATAAAAGATATAAACTCAGCAAACAGAAACGAACTTTTAGATTTACTTCTTGAATATTATAATATTCATTTACAAACAAATATTAATATTAAATCCTTAGATGTATTAAAATCTGTATTTATGTAAATGTAATACATAATTTTGGTTATAAAATGTTCTACATCTGTAATTATCATAACAATCATATAAAATCTGCGTCTATTTTTATGATATTAAAATTACGAGAATTTAACCTAATAAATTAGCTGCTTCGTTTATTGCAAGTATTGAATATATTTAACCACAAATTTCACAAATTAACACAAATATTTATATAAAAATTAACACAGATTTTAACTATTGTATATACTTATTATATTGGATGCGAAAGTTCAGTGTATTAGAAAACCTACAATAATTTTATCTGTTATTCACGATATGCTATGTTTACAGCATAAAACAAAGGTGTTTGATATTTTCTAACAAAGATTATCTAAGTATTTTACGAACAAAAGCCACTGTAAAATATGCCATTAAAAAAACACCTACAAAGCCTTCTGTTGCTGCAATCCAACGGTCAACGCCAATAGGGCAGAAATCGCCATAACCAACAGTTAAATAAGTTATTGCACTAAAGTAGAACGAATCGCCAATACTTGTGAGTAAATCAATTTTATAATCTTGTCCTGAAAGGATTCCAAAATTAAGTATTTGCATTATAACAAAAATAACACTAAAAAATGCGTAAGAAATAAACATACTTAACAACACTCTTATTGGGTCGGTTGCGTATAATCCAGCCCAATCAAAAACTAATACTCTAAAATAATAAGAAGGGTAACCCCATAACTTATGAATTGAGCTTTTAGTTTTAAGCTCTTTTAATATTACTTTTTCTTCAAAGCGTTTAAACTCAATGTATGCTTTGTCTTCAAAATCATACTGACCAATACTATTAAAATTTTCTTTAAGCATTAAAAATTGCTCTGCTTTTTCTTCAAGTGTTGTGTCGTTTTGATGTTTAATTATACTGTCAACATTGTTTTTGTACCAATCTATATACACACTACCAAGTAACCGCAAACCCGAAAAATTAAAACTTTGTATTTCAACAGGTTCTTTATATGGTTTTAAATCTATAATATCGCGAACAATTGCATCAGATAAATTTAAGTTTGAACAATATTTTACACGTAAATCGAAATAATTATCTAAATGGCACGATTTAAAAGATAGTTTATTAAAAACTGAACCTTTAAAAAGTGATAAATCAGAATTGAAAATAGTATTGTCAAATATTAAATCGGCATTTTTATATATTACATTTTCAAAATTAATTTTTCCTTCACCAAAAACAGTTTTTTTAAATGTTATTTTACCTTTTTTTAGTTCTGAGCCTTCAAAATCAACATCACCAGATCCAAAAATAGTTTTGTTGAAATTGCACTTACCTTCGCCAAACTCAACCATTCTAAAATCAACAATACCATCGCCAAAATTAATTTTCTCAAAATTTATATTACCTTTTCCAAATTTTGAATAATGAAAATCTACTTTTCCTAAACCAAAAGTTGAAATTTTAAAAGTAACATCGCCCTGACTAAAATCGGAGTTAACAAAGTTTACATCACCTTCCCCAAAATTTACATTATCGAAAAGTACTTTTCCTGTACTAAAATTACAAAATTGAAAGTTTTTGTTTCCTGTTTTTAAAACAGAGTTTTTAAAACTAGTTTTTCCTTCACCAAAAACGGCATCGTAAAAACTTATATTACCATCGTTATAAAAACAATATGAAAAATCGTTAGTTTTTCCTGCAAATTTTGTGTTAGAAAAATCTACCTTACCTTTAATAAATGCACTTGATTTAAACGATAAATCATCGCATAAAAATTTTGCATTACTAAAATCGGTAGAATATTGTGCTTCAAATATAGTGTCTTTTGCACTAAAATCTACTATTTCAATTACTTGTGTTTCAGCTAAATTGTTTGCTTCTCTATAATCTTTTAACGAAAAATTTTCGATATAACACTCATCAATATTAATAGGTTCTTTTTTTGTAATTTTTATATAAATTTCTTCGGCACTTACAAAACCTAATTCTTTATATAAAATTTCTTTTTTATAATTATCGTAAAATGTGATAGCAACAGTACTTTCAAATTTAATACCGGCAGAGTTTTCAAACTCGCGATGTTTTATTTTTGTTTTGTAAGTAGAAAATTCAGTAATCATAACATCTATTTATAACTAATACTCCGTTTTATCTTCTATTTCAAGCCAAGTTTTAAATACTTTTTTTGCATCATCTTGTAAAAACTGAACAGTTTTTAAACTTCTTTTTTCAAAAGGTAGGTCAATTTCTTTATATATAAATTCATCGTCGAAACCGGCATTTTTGGCATCAGTTTTATTTGCTGCAAAGTGTAATTTATCGATACGAGCCCAATAAATAGCCCCTAAACACATTGGGCAAGGTTCGCACGATGAGTAAATTTCGCAACCTGACAAATCAAAAGTATTTAATTTTTTTGATGCTAACCTTATTGCATTAATCTCGGCATGAGCCGTTGGGTCGTTTGTATTTGTTACTGAATTACCTGTAGCAGCAATAATTTTGCCATCTTTAACAATTACAGCTCCAAACGGACCACCTCCTTTTTTAATATTATTTGCGGAAATTTCAATAGCTTGTTTTAAAAAATCAGTATCTTTTTTCATTTTAATTATATGCTTTTAAACGAAATATAAAATTACAATTTTTTTTTGACTTTTTTATTATCGAAAAAGCCGCATTTTTTTTTAATTTATAAATGTTATTAATAACTTGCAATAAATTAATTTGAATTATGTTAAAACAAGGATTACATCAGAAGCAACTTCAAAAATTATCGCCTCTTCAAATACAGATAATAAAATTATTGGAATTACCAACAATTGAATTGGAGCAACGAATAAAAAAGGAGTTAGAAGAAAATCCTGCTTTAGAAGTAAACGAGGAAAAAGATAATACCGAAAAAGATGAACAAAAAGAAACAAACGATGAATTTTCTATAGAGGATTACTTAAATGAAGGTGATATACCATCATACAAATTATTATCAAAAAATTATTCGGTTAACGATGAGCATAAAGAGATGCCAAATATTTCGGGTGTTGATTTTAAAGAATCGTTAAAAGCACAGTTGGGTATGAGGCAATTAAGTGAACAGGAATATGCACTTGCTGAGTATTTAATAGACAGTTTAGATGATGATGGTTTTTTACGCAGAGATATACAGAATATTGTTGACGACTTGGCTTTTAGTCAAAATATAATGACTGACGAAGATACACTTGAAAGACTTTTAACAATAATTCAAGATTTTGACCCTGCTGGTGTTGGAGCAAGAAGTTTGCAAGAATGTTTATTATTACAGTTAGAAAGAAAACACGATGTAGATGATACTACAAAATTAGCAAAGCAAATACTTAACGAAATGTTCGATGCTTTTACAAAAAAGCATTACGATAAAATTATTAAAAAACTAAATATTAATGATGATACACTTAAGAATATTATTAGTTTAATTACAAAATTAAATCCAAAACCAGGCGGAACATACTCCGATCCAAGCTTTAAAGTAGTTCAACACATTACTCCTGATTTTATATTAGAAAACGAAAGTGGTAATTTAATTTTATCGTTAAATTCATCACGTGTGCCGCAATTAAATGTAAGCCGTTCTTATGCTGATATGCTTACTGATTACGATAAAAACAAAAAAAATAAGAGTAAAGACCAAAAACAAGCCGTTACATTTATTAAGCAAAAATTAGATTCGGCAAAATGGTTTATCGATGCAATAAAACAACGGCAAAACACCTTATTAAGTACAATGAATGCGATTGTTGATTTTCAAAAAGAATATTTTCTTACCGGCGATGAATCTGAGTTAAAACCAATGATTTTAAAAGACATTGCAGAAATTACAGGTCTCGATATTTCAACCATATCAAGAGTAGCAAATAGCAAATATATACAAACTGATTTTGGAATGTTTTTATTAAAATCATTTTTCTCTGAAGCAATGTACACTACTGATGGAGAAGAAATATCATCAAGAAAAATAAAAGCATCGATAAATAATTTAATAGAAAATGAAGATAAAAAGAAACCTCTTACCGACGATGCTTTATCAAAAAAACTGGAAAAACTTGGTTATAAAATTGCTCGAAGAACAGTATCTAAGTATAGAGAACAACTTAATATTCCTGTAGGAAGATTACGAAAAGAATTATAATTATTTTTAATACATAATAAATGCTGTTATTTAGCGTTTTATGAAAATATAACACACACCAATTTGAATGCAATATAATTTAATTGCAAGCATTAATAAATTTTTTATATATTTGTAGTTGGTGAAATAATTTATACTATGAAAAAAATATCTATTTTAAGCATTCTTGTTTTAGTCGTATTTGGTAGCTTTTTTAGTTGTCAACCTAAGGATAATAAAGCTCCTAACATCTATTTCTCTTCAGAAGTTGAAACTTCTCAAGATTGGGTTTTACAAGAGTATTACGAATTACCTTCGGCAACAGCCTCAGATAATGTTGATGGAGATGTAACCGATAAAATAACATTGAGTAATGATTTAATTTTTTATGAATTAAGATCTGATTCTATACCCGGACAAACCGTTTATAAATGTGAAAATAAAATTAAAAACGGAACTAAAGGTTTTGTTGGTAAAGCAGGTAAATATGCAATTGTGTATAGTGTAACCGATAAAGCTAGCAATAAAGGTTCTAAAACATTAAATGTTAATGTTTTAAATAGCTTAAATAATTGGTCGGTAAATTCTAGTGGAGTTAAAATTAATTATCTTGTAAAAAGAAAATATATAAATGGAGACCAATTGAGAATTGGTGGTGTATATACCGACACTAACCAAGAAGATGAATATACTTGGGAAGATGGTTATGCTAACGTTAATGGTAAACCGGTAACAACAACATTTGCTCCTGATAAAGCAATAAATTACAGAATTAAAATATCAAAAATAGCTAATATAGGTGGTTTGGCAATGTATGTTGATTTCAACAGGTATAGTAGAGCTATAAATTTTGCAGACTACGAAACAGGTGTTATTCAGGAAATGTCAAAGATTGGTGGCGTTTATGTAAAGACAGATTTTGTATATTATGTAGCTCAAGTTAGCGGAATAAACGAGTACAATCCTGAAATAAAATCGTTTACGGTTACATACCAAATAGAACGATGGAAAGAAGATGATAATGGTTCTAAAATTGTTGATGGTCGTACATGGTCATTAGATAGAACATGTACATATCAGGAAAGTTTTATACCTGAATAAATAAATTATTGATAATATTTAAAAAAGCCCTCAATTAGAGGGCTTTTTTGTTTTAAACACAATTTTGTTTATATCTTTTTTATAATTGCAAAAATCAAATTATGATTATAATTAATTTAGCACTGTATAAAAACATGAAAAAGTATGCCTTATCGTAGGTTACCAAATACAGACACAAAAAGACTGAAAGCTATAAGAACAATAATATCAGCTTCAGAGGATTTGCCGACCTTTAAACTACCCTTTTCTTTTAAATCGCTTCAGCAAGTAAAAACTATTTTGCCTAATTTTGAACGTGAAATAATATTACAAAAAGAAGCATTAAAACACCAAGTTAGTAGGCAAAAAGAATATGCACAATCTATTAAAAAAGCCAGATTATACCTGTCTCATTTTATTCAAGTAATGAATATGGCTATAATGCGAGGCGATTTACCATCAAACACATTAAAATTTTATGGATTAAAAACTAATAGATTACCTTCATTATCGAGCGAAAATAATTTAATAAAAGTTGGAAAAACAATAATTGAAGGTGAGCGAGAACGAACATTAAATGGAGGTAATCCAATTACAAATCCTACAATTGCACTTGTAAATGTTAGATTTGAAAAATTTTTAGAACTTAATCAACATCAGAAAGTTATAAAAGAAAATTATATTAGAGCAAATAATAATGTAGCTAAATTAAGACCCGAAGTAGATAAACTTATACAAACTATTTGGAACGAAATAGAAGGCTTTTTTGGTAATTTACCAGATGATGGTAAACGCCAAATGAGTTCTACTTTTGGTGTTGAATATGTTTTTAGAAGAGGCGAGATAAATACCGAGCTTAAAGAAATTACAGAAAATGCTACTGAAGAAAATAACATTAACAAAAAAGTTGATGATGACCCTGTTCAATATTCAATATCTTTTTAAATTTTTAAGAACTTATACCTTATAAATATTTAGTATCTTTGCGATTTATCACGCCATTTTACATTGAACAAAGAACTTGATATAATATTACAAAAGTTAGAATCGTTTATACGAAAGTATTACACAAATAAAATGATTAAAGGTGTACTTTTTGTATTACTTTTCTTTTTATCGTTTTTTATTGTTTTTACTAGCCTTGAATATTATGGACGTTTTAGTGAAACTGTACGAGCTGTATTCTATTTTACATATTTAATAGGTAATATTGGTTTATTTATATATTATTTTGCAATTCCTTTATTAAAATATTTTAAAATTGGCAAACATTTATCTTATGTTGATGCATCAAAAATAATAGCAACGCATTTTTCAAATGTAAACGATAAAGTTCAAAATATACTTGAGTTATCGCAAATAAACGAACTTAACGGAATTTCAAA
Organism: uncultured Bacteroidales bacterium; assembly: GCA_947311115.1. Taxonomy (GTDB): domain Bacteria; phylum Bacteroidota; class Bacteroidia; order Bacteroidales; family JAFGXI01; genus DYMG01. The sequence continues at coordinate 16,054 of CAMZKE010000091.1, forward strand.
AGAGCTTTTATTAGAGAGTATTAAGCAAAAATCAGAAGAGTTAAAACCAATACCATTTAACCTTGCAATTAACTTTAAAGAAAATTTTAGGTTTTTAAAATATCTATCAATACCAACAATAATAATACTTTTAATTGTTTTGGTTAACCCTTCAATAATTTCTGACGGAGCACAACGTGTTATACATTACAACACTTTTTATAAAATTCCTGCCCCTTATACCGTTCTGCTAATTAATAAATCGCTTACTATTGAAAAAGGTAACGATATAAATATTAAAGTGAAAACAACAGGAATTGAAGTGCCAAATAGTTTATATATAAGCTTTAACGGCAATAATTATTTAATGAAAAAAAATAATAAAACGGAATTTACATATCAACTTTTTAATGTAAATAATGATGTAGATTTTCGGTTTACAGATATGGAATTTACAACAAATAAGTATAAAATAAAAGTACTTCCGTCACCTTCAATAGTCGATTTTAATATAGAAGTTATTTCACCCTCATATACACAAATTCCAAATTTCACAATTAAAGATATTGGCGATATTTCTGCACCGGAAGGAAGTATTATTAAATGGAAATTTAATGCACGTAATGCAAATAATATTAGTCTTTTATTTAATGATAGTATTAAACTTAATTCAAAAAATAAAGATTTTAATTTTAAACGAATTGCTAAAAATAGCGAAAACTATTCAATAAATGTTTCAAACGAATATTTCAAAAAAGAAAACATTTTAAAATACTCAATATCAGTAACAAAAGATTTACATCCCGAAATAAAACTGAAAGTTGTAGAAGACAGCACACATATTGGCATATTCTATTTTATGGGTATGATTTCTGATGATTATGGATTTAATAAACTAACATTCAAATACAAAAATAAGGATAGCAAAACAATAACATCTTTACCTGTAAATATAGATAAAAATATATTAACTCAAGAGTATTTTTATTCTTTCGATTTTAACACAATTAAAGATATAACCGATGTTGAATATTATTTTGAAGTTTATGATAATGATGCTGTAAACGGAAGCAAATCTACAAAAACATCGAGCTATACTTTTCATAAACTTACTGATGATGAAATATCGAAACAAGAAGCTGAAAAAAGTAAAAGTATAAGCTCAAAAATAGAACAATCGAAAAAACTTACCGAAGAAATAAAGAAAGATGTATCTGAACTTCAAAAAGACCTTATAAATAATAAAAATTCGGAGTGGGAAAATCAAAAAAAACTAAAAAATATTGTTGATAAACAAAAGAAATTAGAAAAATTAATGAACGAAATCTCAAAAGAAAACAAAGAGAAAAATCGTTTAAGCGAAGACCAAGAAAAATCGAAAGAACTTATTGAAAAGCAAAAACAAATAGAAAAGCTTTTAGAGCAAGTAATGGACGATGAAATGAAAAAACTTATGGAAGAACTCCAAAAACTTATGGAGAAATTTGATGAGAAAAAATTTAATGAATTGAGTAAAGATATGGATATGTCGCTTGAGGATATGAACAAGCAGTTAGACAGAAATTTAGAGCAATTAAAAGAGCTGGAAGTAGAAAAAAAGCTCGAAAAAACTGTTAACGACCTTAATAAATTAGCCGAAGACCAAGAAAAATTATCAGAAAAAACAAAAGATAAAAACGAAAATATTGAGCAACTTACCAAAGAACAAAAAAAGCAAGAAGATAAATTTAAGCAAATAGAAAAAGATTTAGAAGAACTGCTAAAAAAGAACGAGGCATTAGAAAAACCAAAAGCAATTGACGATTTTGATGAAGAAAGAAAAGATATTGAAAAACAAATGAATGAAAATTCTCAAAACTCTGAAAATAATAAACGTAAAAAAGCATCGAAAGGTCAGAAAAAAAGTTCACAACAGATGAAGCAAATGGCAAATAAAATGAGCCAAATGATGCAGTCGGGCGGAGCAGCACAAGAGCAAGAAAATATGGACGATTTACGTAAAATAATCGATAATCTAGTTATATTCTCATTTAACCAAGAAGATTTGCTTACACAAACAAAGACACTAAAACGAAACAGCCCCAAAAAAATTGAAATAACCAATAAACAGAAAAAAATTAACGACGATTTTAATATAATTCAGGACTCGCTTTATGCACTAGCACGCAGAATTCCTCAATTAGATTCTAAAATAAATAAAGAGATATTGGCAATAAAACGCCAAAATGAATATTTAACAACCGAACTTGAAGAAAATAATACTCGTAAGGCAAGTGTACGTCAACAAAATATAATGACATCAGCCAACGAACTTGCGTTGTTACTTGATGAGGTTATGAAACAAATGAAAAATCAGCAAAAGAAGCAAGGAGACCAACAATGTCAAAATCCCGGAAATGGTAAACCATCTATGTCGCAAATGCGAAAGCAACAGCAATCGCTAAAAAAACAATTAGAAGGAATGATAAAAGATTTGAAAGGAAAACCTAAAAAACCGGGAATGGGACAGCAAATGAATAAAAATTTAGCTAAAATGCTGGCTCAACAGGAGGTATTTCAAAAACAATTATCAGAACTTATGCAAAACTCTTCGTTATCGCCTAATGATGCAAAAAAATTAAACGAAATTAATGCTATGGTTGAGCAAATGAAACGTGATATTGCAAACCGAAATATTACACCACAAATGCTTAAACGTCAAGATTTGATAATTACACGGTTATTAGAAGCCGAAAAATCGGATTATGAACGTGAAATAGATAAAAAACGTAAGTCGGAAGAAGGAAAAAATAAAGAAAAAAGAAACATTAACGATTTTAATAAGTATAAAGAAACGATAAAAGGAACAGAAGAAATAATAATTTATAAAAGTTTAAAGTTAAATAAGTACTATAACAAAAAATACAACGAGTACTTGTTAATTTTAGATAATAAATAGATACATAAGGATTATATGGAACAGAGTATAAAGTTGGCATCTACAATCGAAAATTTATCAATAGTCGAAAATCTCGTTGAAGATATATCTGCAAAGAAAATTATTGATGAAGAAATGTTGGGTAATGTAATGGTGTGTGTTACCGAAGCCGTTACAAATGCAATAGAGCATGGAAATAAAAATGAAATAAACAAAAATGTATATATCGATTTAAAGAAAACAGACAATAAATTAATTTTTAAGGTGAAAGACGAAGGAAAAGGATTCGATTATGAAAATATCCCTGACCCAACATTGCCGGAAAATATTGAAAAAGAAGATGGTAGAGGCGTGTTTTTAATAAGAAACTTGGCAGACGAAGTAGAGTTTGACAAAAAAGGCACAGAAATAATTTTTAAATTTAATATATAAATTTGCTCATTAATAATGATAAATTATTTTTCAGAATCCTTAAATTTTACTCTAATTAACGAAGAAAACTATTCCTCTTGGATTTCAAACTGTATAAATTATTTCGACCTTGATGAAGGCGAAATAAGTTATAATTTCCTTACTGATGATGAGTTACTACAAATTAACAAAGACGCACTAAAACACAATTATTATACCGATATTATTACATTTGATTTACGTATTGGTGATTTAATATCAGGTGATATTTTTATAAGTATTGACCGTGTTACAGAAAATGCAAAAACTTTTAAAGTTGATTTTCAAACTGAACTAAAACGTGTAATTATTCACGGACTATTACATATAATTGGCTTTAACGACCATACTGACACTGAAAAACAAGAAATGAGAAAGCAAGAAGAACTTTGTATGGAAAAATTTTAATTTATCCAATTCCTCAATTTTATAAAACACATAAAAAGAAAATGTATATTTGCAAAAAAATGCAAATAATGAATCTATTTACTGTGTAAGCGAACAAGATATCATTATAAAATAACAATATTATTATACACCCAAATGGGTGGGGAATTAAACCCAAACAGATTAAATGCCTGATTTTACTGAAATAAATAAAAAAATTGACAATTTAAAACTTTGTATAATAATTCCTACATATAATAATGCAGGCACTATAGTTAAAGTTATTACCGATGTGCAAAAATACACAAACAATATAATTGTTGTAAATGATGGTTCAACCGATAATACTCAGCAACTAATATCAGCAATAAAGGGAATTGAAATTGTTTCATATCAAAAAAATAAAGGTAAGGGCTACGCACTGCAACAAGGTTTTAAATTTGCACTAAGTAAAGCTTTCGATTTTGCAATTACAATAGATTCTGACGGACAACATTTTGCCGAAGATATTCCTACATTTATAAATAAATTAGAAGAAAATAAAAATGTATTACTTATAGGAGCTCGTAATATGAGCCAAGACGGAATACCCGGTAAAAGTAGTTTTGGCAATAAATTTTCTAATTTCTGGTTTAAAATAGAAACTGGTAAATCAATGCCTGATACACAATCAGGTTATCGTTTATACCCTATACACAGGTATAAAAAAATGTTATTCTTTACTCGTAAATACGAGTTTGAAATAGAAATAATTGTCCGTTCGGCTTGGAAAGGCATTGATATAAAGTCTGTTCCTGTTAAAATTTATTATTCTCCACCAGAAGAAAGAATTTCACATTTCCGTCCGTTTAAAGATTTTACTCGCATAAGTATTTTAAACACAGTTCTAGTTTTTATAGCTTTTGTATATGTAAAACCTGTTATGTTTGTAAAATATTTGTTCACAAACAATCCAATTAAAATTGTAAAAGAACAAATCTCAAAACATAATGATAGTAATTTTAAACTAGCTTCTGCAATTGCTTTTGGTTTGTTTATGGGTATTTTTCCCGTATGGGGATTTCAAATGATTTTAGCCGCAACAGTAGCACATTTTTTAAAACTAAATAAAATAATTGTACTTGTATTTTCAAATATTAGTATAGCACCAATGGTTCCGGTTATTATATATTTAAGTTACCAAACAGGTGGAATAGTTTTAGGAAATACAAACGATTTACTTAGTGGCGAAAAAATTATTGCTCTAAAAAATACAATTATTAATGGCGAGTTTTTTACTGCCGGAAACGAAATAGGTTATAGTATTTATCAATACTTAATAGGTAGTGTTGCTTTTGGTTTGGTATTAGGCATATTTGTTGGTTTTATTTCGCTAATTTTGTTAAATATTTTTAGAAAAAAATAAATGGGTACATTATTTTTATCGATATATAATTTAGTAAACAAAAATAAAATTTTTGCCTTAGTATTATTATTTTTAATGCTTGGTATTAGTGGGTTTTTTATAACTAAATTAAAATTTGTAGAAGACATTACAAAAGTATTACCTGAGTCTAAAACTATAGACCAAATGAATTTTGTATTTAAAAATTCAAAGTTTATGGATAAGGTTGTTTTTACAGTTTCTATAACTGATACAACTGCAGAACCAGACCCATACAAGTTAACAAAATTTACACAAATTTTTACCGATTCATTAAATGCAAAATTCGATTCTACTTATATAAGCTCTGTTCGTAGTCAAGTTGACCAACAAGCAATGATGTCAATTTATGATACTCTTTACAATAATTTACCATTGTTTTTAACCGATAATGATTATATAAGATTAGATACTCTCTTACAAGCTGAAAATATTAAAAAAACCGTAGCAAGTAATTTTAAATCAATAATATCGCCTGTTGGTATGCTAACTCGAAAAATGGTTCAGAAAGACCCATTTAGTATGTCGTTTATGGTTTTAAATAAATTTAAAGATTTTCAAGTAAACAATAATTTTGAATTATATAATAATTTTATATTATCAAAAGATAAAAAAAACTTATTATTTTTCCTTCTACCTGCACAGCCAAAAAACACCGCAATAAATGAAAAGCTGTTTACCAAAATAGATAATTTAATAAACAGTTTAAGTAAAAATGAATTTAAAGATATTAAAGTTGAATATTTTGGTGGTGTTGTTGTTGCCATTGGTAATTCAAATCGTATAAAGTTAGATATTATTTATACAGTAGGCATTACCTTATTAGTATTAGTTTTTCTTATAACTTGGTTTTTCAAACGTATATTTTCTATTTTACTGGTAATGATACCTGTAGTATTAGGGGCAATTGTTTCGCTTGCTTTTATATATATAATAAAAGGCGAAGTGTCGGCAATTTCTTTAGGAATTGGCTCAGTATTATTAGGTGTTTCTGTTGATTATTCACTTCATTTATTTTCACACTTACGTGATAATTCAACAATAGAAAAAAGTATAAAAGAATTATCTACACCTATAATAATTAGTAGTTTTACAACAGTTTCAGCTTTTTTTACATTATTTTTTATAAACTCGGAGGCTTTACATGATTTAGGATTATTTGCAGCAATAAGTGTGTTTAGTGCATCTGTATTTACTCTTACAATATTACCACACTTGGTAAAAGCTCGTAAAAAAAATAATAAACCTAATAAAACATTCTTAGATAATATTGCTAAAATAGAGTTACACAGAAAGAAACCAATAATATATAGTATAATTTTACTGAGTATAGTATTTGTACTTTTTTCAAAAAATGTTGGTTTTAATGGCAATATGATGGATAATAATTACATGTCGGCAAAGCTTAAACAAGCCGAAACAAATATTAATGAGTTAACATCTATTGCAACCCGTACAGTGTTTTTTGTGACTAAAGGCAAAAATTTTGACGATGCACTTTATAATAATCAAATTCTTTTCAATAAATTAGATAGTTTAAAAGGCTTAAACCTATTATCAAATGCGGTTTCAATAAATACCCTTGCAAAACCTCGAACTACTCAATTGGAGTCAATAAAGAAATGGAATAAATTTTGGAGTACAAGAGCCGATTCTACTAAAAAATATTTAATTAAATATGGTGCCCAATTTGGATTTAAAGAAACTACGTATAATAAATTTTATTCGTTAATAAATAAAGATTTTAAACCATTAAATTTTGAGAAATTTATAGCTTTTAATGAGTTAATATTAAACGATTATTCTATTAAGACTGATACAGCAAATTATTTTATAAATATAGTTAAGTTTACAAATAACGAGAATGTTAAAACTGTTGAATCAATATTTAGCAATAACAATAAAGTTTGGATAATAGATAGACAAAATATAACAATAAAGTTAGTGCAAATATTAAAAGACAATTTTAATAAACTAATGACTTTATCCTTATTAATTGTGTTTTTAATTCTATTAATTGCTTTTGGACGTATAGAGCTAAGCATTATTACTATGCTCCCAATTTTAATAAGTTGGTTATGGATAACAGGCATAATGGGAATATTTAATTTACATTTTAATATTGTAAATATAATAATAGTAACATTTATTTTTGGACTCGGGGTAGATTACAGTGTGTTTATAATGAATGGGTTACTTCGTAAATACAAATACGGAACCGGCGATTTAAAAACATACAGAGTTTCTGTAGTTTTATCGGTACTAACAACACTTTTAGGAATTGGAGCATTAATTTTTGCAAAACATCCGGCTTTACGTTCTATTGCACTTTTATCAATAATTGGAATATCGTCAGTAGTATTTATTACTTTTACAATACTTCCAATCTTGTTCAATTGGTTAGTTTATAACAAAAACGAAAAACGTTTACGACCTGTAACATTAATAGATTTTTTCTTTTCTATTATTTCTTTAATCGTTTTTGTAGTAGGTTCGTTTTTACTTACAATAGCAATGTATTTCTTAAAATTATTACCATTTGTTAGTTCTAAAAAGAAGAAACAAATTTTCCATAAAGCTCTGCAATACACTACTTGGTTTTTAATTTATATGAATATTTTTTCAAAGAAACGAGTAATAAATTCTCAACAAGAAAATTTTGAAAAACCATCTGTTATAATTGCAAACCATCAGTCGCATATCGATTTAATGCTAATAATGCTAACAACACCAAAAGCACTAATTGTAACAAACGGAAGAAATATAAAAAGTAAATTATATGGTAAATTTATTCAATATGCCGATTTTATCAACGTAGAAAAAGATTATCAAGACATTATTGAAGAGCTAAAAGCTAGGGTTAAAGATGGGTATTCAATAATGGTGTTTCCCGAGGGTAAACGCTCAGATACCGGTGAAATTAAAAGATTTCATAAAGGTGCAGTTTATATAGCAGAACAACTTAATTTAGAAATAACACCAATAGTTTTTCATGGCGTAAATTTACTTTTACGAAAGCATGAATTTTTCTTAAAGCGCGGAACAATAACTATAAATATTTTACCTCGTATTGATTTAACCACAAATAAATTTGGCGAAACTACAAGGGATAGAACCAAAGGTATTTTAAAATATTTTAGGGCAGAATATCAAAATATTAAAAATGAGTATGCTCAAACTAATTTTTACAGAGATTATATTATAAAAAATTATCTTTATAAAGGTCCTGCACTTGAATGGTACACAAAAGTTAAAACCAGATTAGAAGATAATTATAAATATTTTAATGAAATTATCCCAAAGAAAGCTGTAATAACTGATATTGGTTGCGGTTATGGATATTTATGTTATATGCTTTCGCTAACATCAGAAAATCGTACTGTAATTGGTATTGATTACGATGAGGAAAAAATATCAGTGGCAAATAATTGTGCAATAAAAACTGATAAAATTAATTTTATTGCCGGCGATGCTGTAGAAATTAAATTCCAAAAATCGGATGTATTTATAATTAATGATGTATTACATTATATGTCTGAACATAATCAGATTACACTTATCGAAAAATGTTTTGATAATTTACTAGATGGTGGTAAAATTATTATTCGTGATGGAAATACAGAAGAGAAAAAACGCCATAAAGGAACAAAACTCACCGAGTTTTTCTCAATAAAAATACTTAAGTTTAATAAAGCTGAATATTCAAATTTGCATTTTATATCTGCAAGTTTTATTAAAAATATTGCAAAAAATAATGGATTTAATGTCGAAATTGTAGATAATACAAAACTGACAAGTAATACTATATTCATTTTAAAGAAAAATTAATCGCTAAAATATGTTTATTAATCAACTTTCTATAATTTAATTTAATTTTTACTTTCTAAAAACATAATTACATCAAAATTTTTGTTACAGCATGGTTATATTTAGTATTTTAGCAAAATGGGTTTAAATGCTCAATTTAACAAATGCGTAAAAACTTTGAATAATGAAAAACAACATTCTTATAATAGCTTTACTACTTTTAACTAGTTTAGCATACTCTGCTGATTATTATTGGTCAGCAAACTCAGGTAATAACTGGAATACAATAGCAAATTGGACTGATGGAGGAGGAGTTCCAATAGGTAGCACTCCGGGAAATACTGATGTTGTGCATTTTACAAATACAGATAATTCTAATTGTACAGTTGATGTAAATGTAAACATCGGCGGTTTAATTGTAGATGGTTATACCGGAACAATCAATATTAATGGATACTCTTTTCAAGTAACATCAGGTGATGCTACATTTAACACAGGAACAATAACTGGCGGGACTCTTACTATTAACACAACAGGTATTGCAACTTATGCAGGTACAAGTTTTGGTGCAATTGTTAATTCTGTATCCGGCCGATTATATTTAAACGGTTCTACATTTAATGCAGTGGCAACATTCGAAAAAAACGGAGCGGGTAACGATAATTGTTCAGGAAATAATACATTTAGTGCAAATACAACAATAAAAAATTCCGGTTCGGGATATTTGAGGTTGGAAAATACAAATCCTGATACTTTTAATGCCGATTTAGTAGTAGAAAATTCAGGAACAAGTTATACAATTTTTTCAAATGCAGCGGCAGGAACAACTGTTGCAGGCAATCTTGCCGTTACAAATTCAGGTAGTAGCGATTCTTTTATACATGTAAATTACACTAATACTGCAACATTGTCAGTTACAGGAAATGTTGTGGTAAACAATACAGGATTAGGAACACAAAGTCGAAATCATTTCGGTTTGCGTGGAACTATTACAATAGGAGGTGATTTAACTGTAAATAACAATGCAACAGCCACTACCGGAAGAACATACATTTCGTATTACGATAATTGTAATATTATTATAAACGGAAATACCATTGTTAATAACGATGGTTCTACCACTACATCACAAATTCAATTGGGACATAGTGGAGATATTACCTTTAACGGAACATTGACAATAAAAAATAACAGCTCCGCAAGTAATTCTCAAATATATTTAAATTATCTTTCTGCAAGTCATTCCGATTATAACGATAATATAACTGTTGAAAGTACAGATGCAAACTGCGATGGTATCCGCTTTGGAGAAAATGGAGGTTCAGGAACATTAGCCGCAACAAAAACTA
>CAMZKE010000092.1 GCA_947311115.1 uncultured Bacteroidales bacterium
ACGAGGCGACAAACCATGTAGCTGTATATGAATACTGCAAATGGTTTGCAACGAAGTATCAGGAAAAGAAAAATGTATATTGAAAAATATAACCACCCAAATTTGGGTGATTCACACATCACTCTATCAATCTGATTTAAAGTACATTAACTTCGTTTTTACTAAGTAACATGAATAATGCGGGCTAATTTTTTACTATAAATAATTTATACTATTACAATTATATGGAAATTTGGCATAAAAAAAACGGAAACAACTGTTTCCGTTTTCTTATATTATATAAATATATTTTATTCTTGTTCTAAATCATACTGCTCATATCCTTTTAACGATGTATTTACAGTAGCTGCACCTTCAAAATTCTCTTTATAATTATTATCTAAGAAACGATACATCATTATCTCTTTACTCTTAAGTTTGTCTAAAATCCAAACCTCAGTATTTTCACCATTATAATAGTATGAACGAGATTGTTGTCTTGTACTGTGGTTAAATTCTTGAGTAGGATTTTCTTCTTCGTCTTCGTATCTCCAAATAATTTTTGTGTTATTAATCTGCTCAAAATCTACGTATTCCCATACAATAGTTACACGTTCTTTCTTTTTGTAATCATCTACACCATTCATAAAATTCCAAGTACCTGTATTATACAATTTCCTTTCAATAGTTAATGTTGAATCAATAGCAGGGTCTAATGCCTCTTCATCTTTTTCCTCATAAAACTCAGAAAGTATATAATGAAATTTGTAAGTTACCTTACCATCTTTATCAAAAAGAAAATATCTTTCGGTTTGCATAACGCCACCTTCAACTATTTTACCTTTCCATGTCCAGGTAGTATCTTTAACACCATCTTTATTTTCGTACCCTATGGTTTCAGAAACAGCGTCGTCGGCACCGGTAAATTTATAGATGTCTTTTTCACCATCGATATAATCGGTTGTTGTTTCCAACAAATAATCTTTTATTTTCCAATCGCCTGTCATTCTAGCTTTACGTGTTTTAAAAGAAATAAAAGGATCGTTAGGTCCTTTTTTAAAACAACTTTCTAACATAAATGTGCTAGAAACAAAAACAATTAAAAGTAATATATTAATATACCTCTTCATAATGCTATATAATATTTAAAAAGTAAGTTCAAAGATAATATAAAATTTATCAAAAAAAAGTTTTTCTCAGTGTTTTTCACCGAATAATACACAAAAGTAAAAAAAACTATCAAATAAAAAACAAATACATTACATATTTTTTAATGATTAATAACATAATTAACATAATTAGTTATTTTATACATTTGCAAAGTGTGAAATTTCATAGTTTAATATTGACTTAAATAATAATAAAATGGTTGCATTTGATGATACTAAAATAGCTTTTATAAGTAAATCTAATTACGAAATAAAAAGAGCAAAATTTTTATTTAATACCATTTCAAACCCTACATTGGTAAATATGGGAACTAAAATGGTAAATATGGCATTGGCTATACATTTTCCTATAACTTGGGCAATAAAACCCACAATATATGCTCATTTTTGCGGTGGGCTTACTATTAAAGATTGTGAAAAATCGGTTGAAGTATTAGGGAAATACAATGTAAAATCAATATTAGATTATTCGGTTGAAGGAAAAGAAAATATTGAAGATATTAATAATGCATTACAAGAAACACTTAATGCCATAAAAAATGCAGGACAAAACCCGAATATTCCATTTGCTGTTTTCAAACCTACAGCTTTTACTCGTCACGATATTTTGGTTAAAATGAGTGACGGCACTCTTAATGAAAATGAGAAAAAAGAAGCTGATGATTTTGTAAATAGAATTGATATCCTTTGCAAATCGGCATACGAAAATAATATACCTATATTAATAGATGCAGAAGATTATGCATTCCAAAAAGCTATTGATGATACTGTAGAATTAATGATGAATAGATATAATAAAGAAAAAGCTATTGTATTCAATACATTACAAATGTATCGCTGGGATAGATTAGACTTCTTAAAAGAATCGTACGATAGGGCTGTTAAAGATAATTATTTCTTAGGAATGAAGTTTGTTCGAGGAGCATATATGGAAAAAGAAGCTGCCAGAGCTGAACAAATGGGGTACAAAAATCCTATTCAACCTGATAAAGAATCGACTGATAGAGATTATAATCTAGCATTAAAGTTTTGTGTAGAACATTTTGATAAAATATCTATTTTTAACGGAACACATAACGAGTACAGTAATAGTTATTTAACTGAGTTAATGGAAGAACATAATATTGAAAAAAATAACCCAGGAATATGGTTTTCTCAATTATACGGAATGAGCGATAATATTAGCTTTAAGCTTGGCGATTTGGGCTATAATGTTGCAAAATACGTTCCTTACGGACCTGTTAAACACGTAATGCCATATTTACTGCGCAGGGCAGAAGAAAACACTTCGGTTGCAGGACAAACAAGCAGGGAACTTAATTTAATATTAACCGAACAAAAACGCAGAAAAGCAGAAAAAAAATAAGATAAAGGCAGAATATAGATTCTGCCTTTTTTATTTTATATTTGCGTTAATGAAAAAAAATATTAGCAAATTTTATATAATAATACTAGCTTTATATTCTAACCATATATTTGCACAAGACACAATTAATAACCAACAATATTTTGGATTTCATTATTATCTTGAAAATGTTGATATAAATTTGGGAGCACTAGGAGATTATGGATATAGTTTTAATAATGGTTTCTCATTTGGCGCAAATTATACTGTAATTTACAATAAGTATGTTGGTCTAGATATAAATATTGATTATTCATACTTTATTTTAAATCATAACGGAATAAATTCCTTTGGGAAGGAAATTATTTATCCAAAAGTTGATAAGCAATATTTGTCGTTACCAATAAATATTAATGTGTATTTTTTAAAATATTTTGATGTAAAAACAGGAGCTATTTTTATAATGGACAGCCAAAAACCTAATTCAATAAACCAATCGGGTATTGGTTTGTTATTTGGATTTGGAGCTAAATTAAAACTCTATAATAATATTTTTATAGAGATAGCACCTATTATTAAAGTAAACACTGTTTTATCGTTTACTAAAAATATTTATACTGATAGAATAATTGAAGAAGCAATAAAATTTAGTTTGCAGTTTAAAATAAAATGAATAAATCACAAATTAAATACTATATAATATTGGTGCTTGGCATAATAGTATTTGTGTTTATTGAACAAACTTATAATGAAAAATTAGATTGGAAACAATCGTTCTCGAAACAAGATAAAATACCTTATGGCGGATATGTTTTATTTAATAGCTTAGAAAATTTATTTCCAAACTCAGAAATACACGTAAATAAAGAAAGTTTTTATGAGTTTTATAACGATACTTTAAAAAATACAAACTATATTATTATAAATAATGATATAAAACTATCGGAATTAGCAACAAACAAAATTTTAGAATACGTAAATAATGGCAATAACTTATTTATTGTAAGTGCATCATTATCAAAAAAATTATCAGACACATTAAACATTTCTTTATCAAGCTCATGGTCTTTTATAAACAACGATTCTATTGACACTCTAACCTTAGTTAATCCAAAACTTAATAAAAAAAACAATTATATATTTACTAATAATCTTTATACAAATTATTTTGATACAATTTCGGCAAAAACTACTATTTTGGGTTTAAACACCGAAAACAAACCGAATTTTATTAAACAAAAAATTGGGAAAGGTAACATATATATAAACCTGCAACCACTTGCTTTCACTAATTATAACTTGCTGTATAGCGATAAAGAATATGCAACAAATAGCCTATCATATTTACCAAATATAAAAACCTTTTGGGACGAGTATTACAAAGGATATAAATACGAAAACATGTCGCCACTTCGTTATGTTTTATCGGTTCCTGCATTGAAGTTTGCATATTATTTGCTAATATTTGGTTTGTTGTTTTACATTATTTTTCAAGCAAAGCGTAAACAAAAAGCTATTCCAATAATCACACCACCACAAAATACAAGTAAAGAGTTTATTGAAACAATAGGACGATTAAGTTTTTTGCAAAAAGACAACAAAACTATAGTTGATAAAAAAACAAAATTTTTATTAGAAAACATAAGAAACAAACATTTTATTAAAACAAATAAATTTGACGATAATTTTATTCAAGAATTATCGGCTAAATCCGGTAAAAGCAAAGAGTTATTATCTAAATTATTTAACACAATAAATATTTTACAAGAAAAAGAAACAATAACCGATACCGAGCTAAAAGAATTTAATACTTTTGTAGAAAAATTTTATGAATAATTGTGGATAGTGAAAAAACAACATACAAGTTAAAAGGGCAATTTATTTGCTTTAACGGTGAGTTTATTCGTAAAAGTGAGTTAAATATATCGTTAAATAATCGTGCTTTTAAATATGGCGATGGTGTTTTTGAAACAATAAGAATAATAAAAAAAGAGCCTCTTTTTTATTACGAGCATATAAAACGACTTTCACTAGCTCTCGAATTATTAAAAATTGAATTTTCACTTAATTTTCTTAAAACAGATTTAAAACAAAATATTGTTCGCTTATTAAATGCTAATAAATTTTTTAGTGGTGCAAGAATTAGAATTACTTTTTTTAGAGCCGGCGAAGGGCTTTACACTCCCACAAACAATAAAATGGAGTATTTAATAGAAGCTAGCGAATTAGAAAACGAATATTACACATTAAACAGAAGAGGTTTAAAAATTGGCATTTATAACGAGGTGAAATTAACTTACACCGAGTTCTCTAATTTCAAGACAATAAACTCATTACCATATGTTTTAGCCGGAATATATAAAAAACAAAATGGCTTTGACGATTGTATTTTGGTAAATAACGAAAATAATTTAATTGAAGGTGTAAGCTCAAACTTATTTATTCTAAGGAATAATATATTATATACATCGGGAGCTCAAAGTGGTTGTGTTGAAGGGATAATGAAAAATATTATTATAGATATTGCCCTTAGCAAATCAATGACGGTTTTTGATGAAGCACTACTTACCGAAAATGATTTGTTAAATGCTGACGAAGTTTTTATGACTAATGTTATTATCGGTGTACAATGGGTTCTATCATATAAAAAGAAACGTTTCTACAATAAATTTTCAAGAGTTCTTATTTCTGAGTTAAATAAATTAGTTTAACCTGCATTATTCATACGTTTTTCTTTTTCTGAGACGAGGCGTCGAACCATGCTGCTGTATATGAATACTGCAAATGGTTTGCAACGAAGTATAAGGAAAAGAAAAATGTATATTTAAAAAATATAACCACCCAAATTTGGGTGATTTGGGTTTTGTGATAATAAATTGTTTATAAACAGATTATATGTAATATTATTGAGTTTTATGAATAATGCGGGTTAAATTTTCTAATCTTGATTTAGCTTTATGTTTAATGCTATTTTTATACTCTCCTGTATTTATTTCTAAAGCAATTTTGTAATATTTTTTTGCTTCGTTTAAGTTATGTTCTTTTTCGTAAATAATGCCTAGCTGCAATGCGGAATAAGGTGCAAAATACCTTTCCTTTACTGTTTTTTTATCAACAACAATCTTATAATATTTTTTTGCATTTTCAAGTTTATTTTCTTCGTAATAAACCCTTGCTAACCTGTAGAAAAACTCTACATATTCATCGTTAGTTTTTATAATTTCTTTGTTTTCTTTTTTTAGTAAAACACTTTTTGCTTGGGCGTACTCTCCTGCATCAAAAAGAAGACGTGCTTTTAATAACACAATATTTGGTTTTTTATTTATTTCTGCTTCAGCAAGAGCCTGCTTATCTGCATCGGTAAAAGCAGAGCCTAATTCTAATGTTTTTTGTTTATACGTATTAAAATTGGCTTCATTATTTTGCAAAATGGCAATTCGCGCCAATTGCCAATTAGTTGCTTTTATAAAATGTTTACTTTTATTTTTATATAAAAAGAAACTTAAATTTTTTATTGCTTTTTCTTGGTTGTTAATTGAATTTGCAACTCCTAAAATATAGTACAAAAATGGCAATTCTGTAATGTTTTGTTTTGATAATAAATTTACATTTTTGTTGATATTAGCATAATTATGTTCTTTATAATCTATCATTATTTTAGAGAAAATATATAATGTGTTATTTTCAATATTAAATTTAGAAATTGGAATTTCTACACTCCCAACATCTTCTTTCATAAAGGCAATAATAAGCTTATTCATAATAAAAGCTTCGGTGTAGTATATGTTATTTTTCTCAGTTTCTATTACGTAATTATGCATTTGCGATAAGCCTTCTGCTATATTGCCTTTTAAACCAATTGCCGATAAAAACACTTTACCTTTATCAGGTGTTATGCCACCAATAATATTATAAAGTGCAGATAATTTTAAATTTAATAATGATTTTTGATTTGTGTTTTCGGCATCTTTAAAATAGCCGTAAGATTTAACAAAACTATACGCACCTGAAATAAAATCACGATTTAACAATTTTATTATAGAATTTTGTAGGTTTATTTCTGATAAATACGAGTATTTTAAACTGTCATTATCTGCTTTTTCAATAAATTTAGAGCTTAAATCAAATTGTTTTTCAAATTTTGAATAATTTTCGGTTCCTCCAATTAACAGATTTTGTAAAAAATTACTATAGCATAATAAATAATTAGAATTAATTGTTTTTGAGGTTTTTAATAAGTTTTCGGCTTCACTAAATTTTAAACTAAATAATTTTTTTCTTGCCTGTATTTCAATAGTAGTATAATCAGCTTGAGAAAAACCAATTTTTACAATAATTACAAATAATAAAATATTAAATGTTTTCAAGCTTACAAATTTTAGAATTGCTATGTTTTATAGCCACGAAAATAAATATATAATAAAAAAAACAATTGGCGATGCTAAAAACACTCCGTCAAAGCGGTCGAGTATTCCACCATGTCCGGGCAATAATCTCCCTGAATCTTTAACATCGATACTACGTTTAAACATTGATTCTATAAGGTCGCCCAAAGTTCCAAAAACAGAAACTACAATAGCTAAAGCTATAGCAAATTTTATTGAATAAAACTCAAAGAAATGGCTTAATATTACCGACATTACAACACTCATTAAAACACCGCCAAAAAATCCTTCCCACGATTTTTTTGGAGAAATACGTTCAAAAAGCCTATGCTTTCCAAAACTTACTCCAAAAATATAAGCAAATGTATCGTTAGACCACAATAACAAGAAAAAACTAAGTAAAATTTTGTAATTATACCCATTATAAATATCACTAATATTAATTAAATAGTTATTGTCTGAATTTAAATTAGTATCGTACAAAAAGTAGCTGAACAGCGAAAACGGAATAACTATCCATAAAATACCAAAAACTGAGTACGCAATATTTAATATCGGATAAGGTGTTTTTCTGTACAGTTCAAAAACTGTAAGCAATACAAATAGCGGTAAAATAATTATAAAAATATGATTATCAACAATTTTTGCTGCATTTAAAAATGAAATAGTAAAAATAGTAAAGCCTATTAATAAACTAGTAACCATTAAAGGTTCAGCTTTCATCTTTCTTCCAAGTACGTAAAATTCATGTAATCCTAAAAGTGTAATACTTGCAAAAATTACGAAAAATAAAATTGGATGAAAAATTATTCCGCTCAATAATACTGAGACAAAACCTATTCCGGTTAATAATCGTTTAGTGAAATTATTCAAAATAGTTAAATTTAGTTTGATGCAAATGTAATATAATTTGTTTAATCACTTATAAAGTTTAATTATTTTTACGTGTTAATATTGAAAAAATAAATTAGCAGTTGCTATAAAACTTATAAATTTATATATTGCAATAAAAAACAAATGAAACATAACGAATTTAACATAAAAGCATACGATAATATAAACTTATACGGACAATGTTGGTTGCCTGAAGGCGAAACCATAGCGGTAATAAATTTAATTCATGGTATTGGCGAGCACTCAACTCGCTATACTGCAATGGCCGACTATTACACAAAAAAAGCTATTGCTGTTTATGCAATAGATTATAGAGGACACGGAAAATCGGAGGGTAAACGAGGTCATACGCCGGAATATGAAAGTTTAATGAAAGATATTGACAAACTTATGGAGTATTCGGCAAAAGACAGTTCGTGCAAAAAGCTTTTTATTTATGGTCATAGTTTGGGAGGTAATTTAGTATTAAATTACGTACTTCGCAGGCAGCCGAAAATTACAGGGTTAATAGCATCGGGACCTTGGCTTAAACTAGCTTTCGAGCCTTCAAAATTTGATGTGGTACTTGGCAGTTTTGTAAAAAAGATTTATCCGGCATTTACTCAAAAAACAAAGCTAAAAACTGATGATTTGTCTCATAATGAGGATAGTAACGAGACTTATAAAAAAGATGATTTAGTACATGGGCATATTTCTGTAAGTTTATTTTTTGGAGCACGAGAAGCTGCACAATGGGCGTTAGATAATGCCGCTAAAATGCCTGTACCATTATTATTAATGCATGGCGGGGCTGATAAAATGACATCGCCCGAAGGAAGTAAAGAGTTTGCTTCTAAAACCGATAAAGCAGAACTTAAAATTTGGGATGGGTTTTATCATGAAATCCATAATGAAAAAGAAAACCAACAGGTTTATGACTTTGTGATAAATTGGATTGAACGTATATTATAACCTTGAACTCCCAAAAAAATAACATATTGTAAATTACAACATAGAATCGTTAGTGCGTTCATGCCAATAATTTATTACCTTTGCAACTTTCAAAATTCGTAATTAAGAAAAATGGCATTAAAAGACGAGATAAACAGACGACGTACATTTGCAATTGTAAGTCACCCTGATGCAGGTAAGACAACATTAACTGAAAAACTATTACTTTATGGTGGAGCTATTAGAGTTGCAGGAGCAGTAAAATCTAACAAAATTAAAAAAACTGCTACGTCCGATTTTATGGAAATTGAACGTCAGCGTGGTATTTCGGTTGCCACTTCGGTAATGGGTTTTGAATACAATGGTAAAAAAATTAACATTTTAGATACGCCCGGACACAAAGATTTTGCAGAAGATACATACCGTACCCTAACTGCTGTTGATAGCGTAATAATTGTTGTTGATACAGCAAAAGGTGTTGAAACGCAAACACGTAAGCTAATGGAGGTTTGCCGAATGAGAAATACTCCTGTTATAGTTTTTGTAAATAAAATGGACAGAGAAGGAATTGACCCTTTCGACCTTTGCGATGATATTGAAAAAGAACTAAAAATTAATGTTCGTCCGCTTAGTTGGCCAATAAACCAAGGAGCTAAATTTAAAGGCGTATATAATATTTATGAAAAAAGTTTAAACTTATTTACGCCAAATAGTCAAGAAATTACCGAAACAATTGCTTTCGACGACATAAATAATCCTGAATTAGATGAAATTATTGGCGAAGATGCAGAAAAAATTCGTGAAGATTTAGAACTTGTTGAAGGAGTTTACCCTGAATTTGATATTGATTCGTATTTAAAAGCAGAGGTTGCACCGGTATTTTTTGGTAGTGCGTTAAATAATTTTGGAGTACAAGAGTTACTCAATTGTTTTATAGATATAGCTCCCTCGCCACTTCCTGTTAAAGCAATTGAACGTGATGTAGTTCCTTACGAAGAAAAATTTTCAGGATTTATTTTTAAGATTCATGCAAATATGGACCCAAATCATCGCGACCGTATTGCTTTTGTAAAAGTGTGCTCAGGTATTTTTAAACGAAATACCAATTATTTGCATGTTAAACTTGGCAAGAAGTTTAAGTTTTCTACTCCAACAGCATTTATGGCAGAAAAAAAATCGATTATTGATGAGGCTTTCCCCGGTGATATCATTGGTATTCATGATACAGGAACTTTTAAAATTGGCGATACCTTAACCGAAGGTGAAAAAATACATTACACCGGAATTCCAAGTTTTTCGCCAGAGCTTTTTAAATACGTAGTTAATGCCGACCCAATGAAATCGAAACAACTAAATAAAGGTTTAGACCAGCTTATGGATGAGGGTGTTGCTCAGTTGTTTACGTTCGATTTTAATGGGCGAAAGGTTATAGGTACAGTTGGGGCATTACAGTTCGAAGTAATTCAGTATCGCTTACTTCACGAGTATGGTGCGTCATGTAATTACGAAGGGATTTCGCTTTACAAAGCTTGTTGGTTTACAAGCGATAATAAAACACAAATTGCTGATTTTAAGAAACGAAAATATCAATACATTGCAAAAGACAAACATGGTAAAGATGTTTTTATGGCAGATTCAGCTTATATACTTCAAAATGCACAAGATAATTACCCTGATATAAAATTTGAGTTTAAAACTGAAATGTAGATTTATAATTATTTAATTTGTAATTAACAATTAGTAATGTAATTTTATAACTTATTATTTTATATGAGATTTATACATAAAAACAATATATTAATTGTGCTAATTTCAGCTTTATTGTTAGTATCGTGTTACGGATATCAGCAAAGCTCCAAATCGCCTCGCCATAAAAATTTAGCATTTTTATATAACCCCAATGCTGTAACCTTACACCCTGAATATTCTGTTTATCATATAGATAAAAATAAATCAGAGCTTATTGTTAAAATAATAAAAGATGAAATGTTTTTTATTAAATCGCCAGCTACTAAATCGAAGTATGCAAATATTAAAATAAAATATAAAATTTATAATTCGTTTAAATCTAAACTTATTGCAGATAGTGCTACGGTTGGGTTCGATTTCAAATACGCACTTACAAAAGATACTATTGAGCTTTCAATTCCATTAAAATTAAAAGCCGACTCAAGCTATTCATCAATAATATATTTAACCGATTTAAATCGCGAACGAAAAGAAACAAATTACTTGTTTATTAGCAAGCGTTGGTTCTCATCAGAAAATTATAAAATAACCGATTTAACAAGTGGGCAAACAGTTTACAATAATTGGGTAAACATAAATAAGAAATATAAAATAACATCTGACATACATAAAAATAAGAAAGTATTTATAAGTTATTTTAATAAAGAATTTAAACCCGCATTATCGCCATTTTCAACAAATAAATCAAAATTAGAATTAGAAAAACCTGATACAACTTGGCTTTTAACCGATACTATTGAGTTTAAAAATGAAGGGCTTTATTTGTTAAGAACCGATACTAGCAGAATGTACGGTGCAGTACTAAATGTTTTTTCTAATAATTTCCCAAAATCGGCAACTCCAACAGAAATGGTAGCACCGGTCAGGTATTTAACTTCAACAAACGAGTATAAAAAGCTATTAAAAGAGCCAAACCGAAAAATTGCTATCGATAAATATTGGCTAAACCGTACCGGAAATATTGCCCGAGCAAAAGAATTGATACGGGTATATTATACTCGTCAAAAACTTGCTAATAAATATTTTACCTCATACAAAGCAGGGTGGAAAACAGATAAAGGTATGATTTACATGATATATGGTGATCCTACAATCGTTTATAAATCAGATAAATTAGAAAAATGGATTTATGGTGAGAATCAAACAAATGCAGGACTAGTCTTTCTTTTTGAACGAAATATTAAATCAATCACAAAAAACGATTATGTATTAACTCGTTCGGTTAATTATAAAACTTCTTGGTATCAGGCTGTAGATACTTGGCGAAATGGTCGAGTATTTACCATAGTAAATTAAGAAAATGTTAATTAAGTTGAGTATTACACTTAATTTTATTACTTTTGTGAACAATAATTTATTCAATTTTTATAATGAGTAATGCAAAAGTACTTTTTATTTCACAAGAAATAACACCCTATTTACCGGAAACGGAAATTTCTAATATTAGCAGATATTTGCCACAAGGTATACAGGAATTAGGAAAAGAGATTCGAACTTTTATGCCTCGTTTTGGCAAAATAAACGAGCGTCGTCATCAGTTGCACGAAGTAATTCGCTTATCTGGAATGAACCTTATTATTAATGATGCCGACCATCCGTTAATAATTAAAGTTGCGTCGTTACAACAAGCACGTATGCAAGTTTACTTTATTGATAACGAAGATTATTTTCATAGAAAAGCTGTTTTTACTGACGAAAATGGTGAGTTTTTTAAAGATAACGATGAACGAATGATTTTCTTTGCTCGTGGTGTTTTAGAAACTGTAAAAAAACTTCGTTGGACACCGGATATAATTCATTGTCATGGTTGGTTTACAAGCCTTATACCCTTGTATTTGAAAAAAGCTTTTAAAGAAGATCCTCTGTTTCAAGACTCTAAAATTGTTTATTCGTTGTATGATAACGATTTCAATAGTACTTTAGACCCTAAATTTAGAGAAAAATTACATTTAGATGGTGTTGAACAACAAGATGTTGAAATGCTTGACAAACCTGACTTCTTTAACCTTTCTAAAATGGCATTAAATCAATGCGATGGAATAATTATAGGCACAAAAAATTTAGAACCAAAAATATACGAATACGCAAAAAGCTTAAATAAACCATTATTAGAAAATCAACCGGAAGAAACATTTGTAAATGAGTATTCTAATTTCTATGATGAACTTCTTAAATAACAAAGCTACAGTTGTGAATCTAAAAATAAGTTTATTTTTTATAATTGTATTAATCGCTTTTTCTGCGTGTAAAAAGGATACAGTTTCGGTTATTGGTAACGATATTTTGCCTGATGGCGATAAATTTGCCGTTAAATATTTTGTTTTTAAAAATAATGATGCCATAACAGTAAAAGGGAAGAGGTTTGTTTCAAATAATAGAGACTATGCCTTACTCGGAAGTTACACTCTTGATGATATGCATGGAACTTCTACCGCCAATTTTATTACGCAGGTTAGAACAACCAGCTTAACTATCGATTTTAGCGATACAATTGTTGTTGACTCTGTGAAACTTTTTTTATCGTTTAACGATGAAAAATATTATGGTGATGAAAATACTGAATTCAAATTTAGCATACATGAGTTAAATCAAACAATATATTTTGACTCAACATATTATACCGATTTTGATGCATCATCAATAATAGAGCCGACAAGTATTTGCGATACAACTTTCACTCCTAATACAGAAGATAAAATAATTGAGTTTTCGTTAGACAATACTTACGGACAAAAAATTATTGATGCGTATAAATCAAATAGTTTTTCAACTAACGATGAGTTTGTTGATGTTATTAAAGGTTTGTACATAAAAACAGATTCAATTATATCAGGAGGTTCTATTTTATATTTAGATTACAAATCGACTGATTCATATTTAAAAGTTTATTATACAGAAACAAAAAATGGTGAAAACAAGCCACAAGATTTCGATTTAGTAATAAATAATTATTGTGCTGAAATAAATATGTTTAATCATACTTATGGGAATATTGAATTTAACGATACTACCGATTTTGTTTACGCACAAGGAATGGCAGGAGCAATGGGTAAACTAGACCTTTCGTTTGTTAAAACATTTGCCGATTCAGGTAAAATTGTAATAAATAAAGCAGAATTAATTATTCCAAACGAAAATGACCCTAACTATGGTTCTCCCCAAGAAATGTTTATTGAAATAATAGATACAACATCAGAAACTACACTTGTGAAAACAGGGTACTTAAATGATGAAGGAACGGAGTATTCTTTTGTAATAACTAATCATATTAAAAGTATTATTGATGGGGTTGAAACAAAAACAGGAGTGTATATATACCCTGCAAACCCTACTATAAATGCCAGCAAAGTAAAATTAATTAATAACTTCGATAATAAAAGTATAGAATTGAAGTTAACATATACGAAATATTAAACAACTAATTATAAGTATTTAAAGAAAAAACATTATGTGCGGAATAGTTGGATACATAGGACAAAAAGATGCTTACCCAATTTTAATAAAAGGACTTCAACGCTTAGAGTATAGAGGTTATGATTCTGCCGGTATTGCATTAATTAATGGTGATACTAGAACATACAAAACAAAAGGTAAAGTAAGTGATTTAGAAAACTATTGCGAAGGAAAAAATATTTCCGGTTCAATAGGAATGGGGCATACTCGCTGGGCAACACACGGCGAACCAAACGATGTAAATGCACACCCTCATGTTTCAATGAATGGGCACTTTGTAGTTATTCATAACGGAATAATTGAAAATTACGGACGACTTAAATCTCGATTAAAAACCAGAGGGTATAATTTTAAAAGTGAAACCGATACTGAGGTTTTAGCAAATTTAATTGAATATATATACCTAAAAGGAAAAGTTTCTGCCGATGTTGCTGTTAGACTTGCTCTCACAAAAGTTGTAGGTGCTTTTGGTATTTTAGTAGCATGCAAATCGG
This sequence comes from uncultured Bacteroidales bacterium, assembly GCA_947311115.1. GTDB lineage: Bacteria > Bacteroidota > Bacteroidia > Bacteroidales > JAFGXI01 > DYMG01. The sequence goes on from CAMZKE010000092.1 coordinate 14,399, forward strand.
AAAATAACAAATTAGTTGCAGCACGTAAAGGTAGCCCTTTAGTAATTGGAGTTGGCAGAGGTGAATATTTTTTTGCATCAGATGCAAGTCCAATAATTGAATATACCGACAGTGTTATATATTTAAATGATAATGACATGGCTGTTGTTACAAAAGATAGTCTTCAGTTAATGACTATTAACAACGATAAACTAGAGCCTAAAATTCAAAAGTTAAATTTAGATATTGGTGAAATAGAAAAAGGTGGTTACGACCATTTTATGCTTAAAGAAATTTTTGAGCAAGCCCGTTCAATAAACGATACCTTTAGAGGTAGAGTTTCTTTTGATAAACAATCATTACACTTAGGTGGTTTGTATAATGTTACCGATAAGCTTGTTGCAGCAAAACGAATTATTATTATTGGCTGTGGTACATCGTGGCACGCAGGTTTAGTTGGCGAATATTTATTTGAAGAACTTGCACGAATTCCGGTAGAGGTTGAATATGCTTCTGAATTTAGATACAGAAACCCTGTTATTTATAAAGACGATGTAGTTATTGCAATTAGTCAAAGTGGTGAAACTGCTGATACATTAGCCGCAATTAAATTAGCCAAAGAAAACGGAGCAACTGTTTTAGGAATTTGTAATGTTGTTGGCTCAAGCATACCAAGAGAAACTGACGGTGGTGTTTATACCCACGCTGGTCCGGAAATTGGTGTAGCATCAACAAAAGCATTTACGGCTCAAGTTACTGTATTAACAATGATGGCTGTTATTTTAGGCGAAAAACGAAAAACTATTAGTCAAGAAAAATATTTAAAACTTATTGAGGATTTAACATTAATTCCAGATAAGATTGATAAAATATTAAGCTATAATGAAATGTTTAAGCACATTTCTGAAAAACATAAAGATTCAGAAAATTTCTTGTATCTAGGTAGAGGATTTCAATTTCCGGTTGCATTAGAAGGTGCTCTTAAACTTAAAGAAATATCATATATCCATGCTGAGGGATACCCTGCAGCAGAAATGAAACACGGACCAATTGCTCTTATCGATGAAAATATGCCTGTTGTGGTAATTGCCACACATGATAAATCTTACGAAAAAATTGTTTCTAATATACAAGAGGTTAAGGCACGTAAGGGAATTGTTATAGCAATAGTAACTGAGGGCGATACTGTACTTAAAGATATTGCAGATTATACTTTAGAAATACCGGAAGTAAGCGAAGAACTTGCACCTTTATTAACTGTAGTGCCATTGCAAATGCTTTCGTACTATATTGCTGTTTTACGAGGTTGTAATGTTGATCAGCCGCGTAATCTTGCAAAATCGGTTACGGTAGAATAGTAAATTTTAATGTTTGCATTCTTTTGAATGTGTACATTATTATTACATAATGATACTTTGTTTGCTTCATGCGAATATATTCATTAAAATTAGATAAGCCTCAATATAGATTGGGGCTTTTTTATTATAAATAATTCAGTTTTTATCTATAAAAAAGAAAAAAAGAGATAAATTTGCACATATAATTAATTGAATAGTAATGGCAAAAGAAAAATTAGCAATAGCTTGTGACCACGCTGGTTACGAAACAAAAGAAGAATTAAAAAAGTGGTTAGAAATTAAAGGATATAAAGTTCAAGATTTTGGAACATACTCGGCAGAGAGCTCAGATTATCCTGATTTTGCACACCCAATGGCTGAATCTGTTGAAAGCGGAGAAAACGATTTAGGTATTTCGCTATGTGGAAGTGGAAACGGAATTAATATGGTTGCAAATAAGCACCAAGGTATTCGTTCTGCCCTATGTTGGATTCCTGAACTTGCTAGTTTAGCAAAACAACACAATAATGCTAATGTTTGTGCAGTGCCTGCTCGTTTTGTTTCTGTTGAAGAAGCAAAAGCAATTGTTACAGCATTTTTAGAGGCAGAATTTGAAGGTGGTCGTCATCAAAGAAGAATTGATAAAATTCCTGTGAAATAGATGAGTAAAGCAGAAAAAATATTTATAAAAGAATCGGAAAAAATTTCGTTCGATTTAAACCATAGAAAAACTATTAAGTTTAATATGGGTAAATATTACGGTGCTTTTAAAAAAGGAATTCAATCGTTCGCTAATGTTGAACTTGCAAAAGAAAAAGTTGGCGAAATAAAGCTAGATGCTATAAGTAATTTAGGAAATTATTTACAACAATTTGAAAAAAACTTTAAAGCCAACGGCGGCGAAGTTATTTGGGCAAACACAGCTAGTGAAGCTGTTGATGAGGTTCTAAAAATAGTAAAATCAAATAATGCTAATTTGGTTGTTAAAAGTAAATCAATGACAACCGAAGAAATTGAAATTAATCCAGTGCTTGAAAAGCATGGTGTAGAAGTTGTTGAAACCGATTTAGGCGAATTTATTGTGCAAGTAGCAGGCGAAAAACCATATCATATTGTTACTCCGGCTATGCACAAATCGAAGGAAGATATAGCTAAGCTATTTAACGAAAAGTTTGATACTCCTATAAATAGTACTCCAGAAGAAAATACCGAATTTGTTAGACAAAAACTTAGACAAAAATTCTTAAATGCTGAAGTTGGTATTTCCGGAGGTAATTTTTTAATTGCAGATACCGGCTCTATAGCTCTTACAGAAAACGAAGGTAATGCATTACTTTCTATGTCAATGCCAAAAATACATATTGCTATTGTTGGAATTGAAAAAATTATACCATCAATTAATGATTTGCATTATATTTGGTCAACACTTTCAACACACGGTACCGGACAAAAAATTACTGCCTATAATTCAATTATAAGCGGTCCTAAAAAAGAAGACGAAGATAACGGACCAGAAAAAATGTATGTAGTTTTGCTTGATAATGGAAGGTCTGATTTGTATAATACAGAGCTTTATACATCGTTAAAATGTATAAGATGTGGAGCATGTTTAAACAACTGCCCAATTTATAAAAACATTGGAGGATACACTTATGAAACTACGTACAGCGGACCTATAGGCTCGATTATAAGTCCAAGATATAACGGGTTTCAAGAATTAAAACACTTAAGTTTTGCTTGCACTGTTTGTGGCAAATGCACCGAAGTATGTCCTGCAAAAATAGATTTGCATAACTTGTTGTTAATAAATAGGAGAGATGCAATAAAAAAAGGATATGATAAAACAATGTGGAAGCAAGGTATGAAAATATATAAAAATACGTTGTTAAAACGTAGTAAAATGGATATAGTAAATGGCGATATTAAAAATATAGCTTTTAGTTTTGGGAGTTCTCTTTGGGGTAAAGAACGAAGTTTACCCAAATTTGCAAAACAATCATTTAGTAAACAATGGACTAATAAAAACTAATAAATATGTTATCAAACACATGTAAATACGCACTTAGGGCTACAATTTATATAGCTTTAAATTCAAAAGAAAACGAAAAAGTTGGATTAAAAAAAATTTCAGATAATTTGAATATTCCTGCTCCTTTCTTGGGTAAAATATTACAGATATTGGCTAAACATAAAATTTTAGCTTCAACAAAAGGCCCGAATGGTGGTTTTGGCTTGGGTAAAAATGCAACCGATATTACTATAATGACTATTTATGAAATTATTGATGGTTCTGATTATTTTACCGATTGCTTAATTGGTGTACAATCTTGTACCGATGACCCAATAAACACACCTTGCCCATTGCATAGCAAATATTCGCATATTAGAGATGAAGTATATAAAATATTTACTACAACTACTATTGTAGATTTAGCTGGCGATATTGAAGCTGCTGAAGGGGTTATAAATATATAATCAAGCAAAAAATACATATACAAAAAAAGGCTTTCCATTAAGAAAGCCTTTTTTTATTGTAAGGTTACTTTTTTATTTTTTAGCCGCAGCTTTTCTAGTTTTTCTTTTTGGCTTAGCTTCTTTTGCAAGTTCTTGTTCTGCTATTCGTTTTGCTTCTACTTCTTCTAATGATAAATTTATATCGTTATCAACAAGTATTCTACCACAGTACTCGCAAACAATAATCTTTTTTCTAGATTTAATATCTAGCTGTTTTTGAGGTGGTATTTTATTATAACATCCACCACAAGCGCCACGCTCAATAGGAGCAATTGATAAGCCGTTACGAGCATTGCCTCTAATTCTTTTATAAGCAATTAAAAGTCTTTCCTCAATATTTTCAGAAATTTTTTCTGATTTTGCACGTAAAGCTTCTTCTTCTTTTTGAGTTTCACCTACAATGCCATCTAATTCTTTCTTTTTATCTTCAAGATTAAGCTTAAGTTCGTTTAATTTAGAAATAGCATCTTCAATAATTATGTTTTTTGCTTCAATATCTGAAACGAAACCCTTAATTTTTTTATTGCTTAATTCTATTTCCAATGTCTGAAACTCAAGCTCTTTAGTTAATGAATCGAACTCTCTATTATTTTTAATATTTTTAAGTTGCTCGTTATATTTTAATTGTAATGCTTCCGATTCTTTAATTTCAGTTTTCTTATTAGCTATAGAAGTTTCCAAAGTTAAAATTTCTCCTTTGTAATTATCTATTCTTGTTTCAAGTCCGGCTATCTCATCTTCAAGATCCTGTACTTCAAGAGGCAATTCGCCTCTAAGTATTTTAATCTTATCAATTTTTGAATCAACTAATTGAAGATTATATAAAGCTCTTATTTTCTCTTCTATCGATAAGCTCTTCTTATCTTCTGTTTTTGCTTTTGCTCCCATACTAACAATAATAATTTATTGGATTCGTATTTATTTTTGATAAATTGACTGCAAAAGTACTAAATTTTTCTGTAAGAATGTTATAAAAAATGTCTTTTGTATATTGTTCACTTTCGTAATGCCCAATATCAAGCAAAAAAAGTTTATTTTCTACATCAAAAAACTCATGATATTTTACATCGGCAGTGATAAAAGCATCAGCATTTTTTGCTATTGCTTTGCTTATCATAAAGCTACACGAACCACCACAAACGGCAATTTTTTTTATTTTTTTATTTTTTAAATTTGTATGCTTAATACATTTAACACCAAAAGTTTCTTTTACTAAAGCCAAAAATTCTGTTTCCGAAAGTTGATTAGGCAAAGTGCCAATCATACCCGTACCAACTTGTTGGTATTTATTTTTAATAGGATAAATATCGTAAGCAACCTCTTCGTATGGATGATTATTTAATACCGCACTTATAACAGCTCCTTGCAAATGTGTCGGAAAAATTGTCTCGAAACGTATTTCTCGTTCAAAACTCATTTCTTCTTTTTTACCTATAAACGGTTTAGAGTTTTCGTTACCTCTAAATGTGCCAATTCCTTCTATATTGTAACTTGTACGGTCATAGTTTCCAATATGTCCTGCACCTGCCATAAAAACAGCATTTCTAAACTTTTCTAAATGGGTTTCCGGAATAAAAACTACAAGTTTTAGCAAATTATCTGGTTTTGGGTCTAAGTTTTTACAGTTTTGTAAATTTAATTTAGAGCATATTTTTGAGTTTACACCGCCATCAATATTATCGAAATTTGTATGCCCTGCATAAATTGCAATATCATTTTTTATTGCTAACATAACAACACGCTCTACTTCGTTTGCACCAGTTAGCTTTTTTAAACCTCTAAAAATTATTGGATGATGTGCCACAATTAAATTTGCACCTGTTTTTATAGCTTCATCAATAACCTGCTGAGTAATATCTAATGTTATTAAAACTGATTTAACCTCCGCATTTCTATCGCCAACAAGTAATCCTACGTTATCGTAATCTTCGCTATACATTGGTGGTGCAAATTTATCTAATACTTGCACTATTTCGTTTATTTTTGTCATTATGCTAATATTTAATGTAAAGGTATAATTTTTCTAAAATTTCAGATAAAAATCTTTTGTTAAATTAATATATTTATCGGAATAATTATGCCTTCCCTTATCTTCAATTATTAATTCTGATTTAGTTATTTGGGCTTTAGTTCTTGAAAAACTTATAATAATTCTTTTTGATGGTTTAGATGGGGTTGGTTTAATATTTAGTATATCTGTTAAAAATAAATTATTTTTAGTTGCAATATTAATTAAATTTTGCTCTTCATCTTTTGGGATAATTATGCAAACTGTGCCATTTTCTGATAATAATTTTTCAGAATTGGAGATTAAATCATTGTAAGATAACTCTGTTGTATGGCGAGCCGTTGTACGTTTATTATTGTTTGATTTATATGAGTTTTGAAAATATGGAGGGTTTGAAACTATTAAATCGAAATGCTTGTCATAAGTTTTTGTGAAGTTTTGCAAGCTAATATTTATAATTTTTATTCTGGTTTTAAATTTTGAGTTTTTAACATTTTCTTTGGCTTGTTTACTTGCTTGTTCATCTATTTCAATAGCGGTAATTTTTGATTTAGTTTGTTGTGCGAGCATAAGAGCAATTAATCCGCTACCTGTACCAATATCGAGAATATTTGTGGCATTTTTTACATCGGTATAAGCACCTAATAAAACTCCATCGGTGCCAACTTTCATGGCACAATGTTCTTGATTAATTGTAAATTGCTTAAATTTGAAGTATGTGTTTGCCATTTATTTGTTTACAATAATTTCACAAATATACACAGATTTATTTTTGTAACTTATTAATACCTTAACTAAGCGATTCTAAACTTTAAAAATCACAATTTATTAGTGGCAAAAAATCATTTCCCAAAAGAAATAGCCAAAACTTTAATTTTACGTTCGTTAGCAGCTTCGGGGCTATATACTGAGTTTTTAAGGTCTTTAAGGTCGTCGCTAATATTAATGTCGGCAGTATCTTCGCCAAAAGCGATACGTTCAAAAGTAATTTTACCACCATTTTTGGCAGTTCCGTTTATATATTTTTTAAAATATCCGTTATCGAAAACTTCAAAATAATTTATAAGCGATTGTATTCTGCGTTTTGATAAGTTAATATTATAATCGGTAGAATTTAATGGGCTTGCAAATCCTTTTATGGTAATTTTAATTTTTTCGCCATTATCTAATAACTCTTTCATTAAAACTGCAAAATTTACAAGTTTTGAATATCCTTTTTCTACTTTGTCAGAAAAGAAATTATCAATAGTTTCTATAGCTTTTATCTGTTTTTCGTTTGAAGTTCCTTTTGAATACTCTGTTTCGTACTCCTCAAGCATTTTTATATACTTGGTATAAGTTTTATTGTAAGTAAACTCTGTTGTTGTATCGCGTGTACGCGGATTTGGTTCGTCGTTATGGAAATACAATGTAATAGGTATTAACTGACGTATATCTTTTTTTATTTTTTTTACATCAACAATTTTAGGTATTTCTTGTTTTTTAATAGGATACGAGAAAAAATCGTTACAACAATTTCCTGTTTTATCGGTTAAAACTCCTTCGCGATTTGTTGATAAATATGCTCGGTTATACTCATTATTTATATTAAAATAATAATCGTTATAACTTGAGTTTATTGGCAAGCCCATATTTTCAGGCTCGTTAAAATAATCGGGGTTACCGTTTGCTTTAAAAATATCGAAACCGCCAAAATTGGCATACCATTCGCTACTAAAGTATAATTGTTCTTTTTCGGCATCGTAATATGGCGATATTTCATTATCTATTGAATTTATATTTTTGCCCAAATTTTTTGCCGAGCCGTTTCCACCATCTTCATATATTTCTGATACCCAAATATCGTATTTCCCGAAACCATCTTGGCGGTTTGATGCGAAAAATAGTAATTCTTTATCGTTATATTTTGCAATAAACGGTTGCGTTGAATTATATCCGGGGAAATTTATACTCGACGATAGTTTTTTTATTTCTGTAACTTTATCACTGCTAAAATTTCCTTTATAAATATAACAACGCAGTTTTTTATTTTTGGCTTTGCATTTTGTAAAATATATTTTTGTTTTATCAGTATTGAAACAAAAATTAGGAATATTACTTGTGTCGTTTGGTTCGAAAATCACCTCATTTTTTATGTTTTTTTTAACATAATATAATGATGAAAGTAGTTTAGTATTAACCGTATCGGTTAAATCGGGGCGAAGTGCAGTAAAATATTTTACGCCATTTAAATCTGTAATTTTAAGCTCGCCATAAATACTATTTATAGATGTATCGCAATGCAATAAATTTAAAGAATAATCTTTTTTAAAACTCATTTCTAATGCTTGTTGACAAGAAATATACTCGTGTTTAGCTTTTGTTTTATAAAAATCGTTTCGTGTGTATTTGTTTAAAAATTTATTAAAGTTTCGTTGTGCAAGCTGATATTTACCCAATCCTTTTTGAATCATAGCCAAATTATAAAATAGCATAGGTTTTTTAAAATCGGAATCGTAACTTAATTTTTTGTAATAAGCTTCTGCATTTTTATAATCGTAGTTTAATCGGCAAGACTCTGCATATTTGTATGCCAAATTTTTGTTATAAATTTTATTTAATGCTTGTTTGTATAAATACGATGCAGAATAATAATTGCCGTTATTGAAATATTCATCGGCTTTATTTATTATTCGGCTTTGACTATTAGCAATTTGATAAGTAAATACAAATATTATGAAGTATATTATTAGTTTCATTATAGTTATTGAGTTTATTTATGTTATAAAATTACATAAAAAACCAACAATGTCAAATATTTATAATTCTATACCAACAATACAAACATCATCAACCTGAAAATTATCGCTTTTCCAAGTATCAAATAAATTTATTAGAGCTTTTTTTTGATGTTTCATTTGCATATAACTTATATCTGTAATTTTAGAATGTAATTTTTTTGAACCTAACTTTTTATTTTTCTTGCCTCCAAATTGGTCTTGAAAACCATCGGAACCCATATATAGTTTATCGCCTGATTTATAATTTACTGTTTTGCTGCTAAATGCACGTTGTTCAAACATTTGCCAAGCTCCTACAGGCGATTTACAGGTTTGTAATAACTCATTATTTTTTTCGCTAATATATAGCATTTTTCTATTTGCTGTTGTGTATTGAATTTGTTTGTTTTCCTCATCAATTCTTACTATCGATATATCAATCCAATCGTTATTAAATCTATTGTTAGAAAAAGGAAATGTGTTTATTATTTTTTTGTCTAATTTTTTTATAATATCATGAGTATCTGTAACTTTTGAGTTTAATACTATAATGTTAATTAATGATAAACCCAGCATTGTCATCATAGCTGCCGATACACCATGACCCGTACAATCTCCTACGGCAATATATTTATACTGTCCTTTTTTGGCAAGCCAATAAAAATCGCCACTTACATAGGATTGTGGTTTATATAAAATAAATGAATCTTTAAACAATCTATCAAAATGCTTTTGCTGAGGTAAAACTCCTTGTTGCATTACTGATGCACATTTTAAACTACTATTATGCTCTTGTACTTCGGTATATACATCTTTAAACCCTTGTTCAAGTGTACAAGTGTCAAATTTTTTTCCATTCAATAATTGCGAATAGATATAATGATTATTCTCCATTAAATAAGCACTTCGTTTGTTATACCTAAACTAAGCGATTTTAGACTTTGAAAATTACAAATCATTTGGTACTAAAAGGGTTTGCAAAATTTCTCATATACCAACCATGTGTATTCAAAATTTGCATTTTTTTTAACATCAATACATTCATAATTTTATTTGTTCAAAATCGCTCAATTTAGCTTATTGTGTGTGTAAAAAAAAGTAGGCAAATGTATATAAAAATAAAGCTATACACATATTTAGTATTGTTAGAATGATTTTAAATTATAGGTTATTTTAGTTTGTCTATAAAATCAGATTTATGCGTTGTTGCTCAAAATTCAAATACTCAAATACATCAGTATTTTGCAGTTTGGATTTTCATTACTTTATGGACATACACTTATTACTCAACGAAAATAAGCTTAACTTCACCAATAGGTTCAACTCCTTCTTTTTTATAATCGTCGTAAGATTTTGTAATGCGTTTATTACATTTTTCTATAAAAGAATTAAATAAATTTATTTCTGTATTTTGTAGTTGATTGTAGTATTCTGTAAAGTTATTATATCGAATAATTTCTGATTTTTGTTGCTCGTTAAGCTCTGACAAAATCTTTTTATAATTATTGAAATAAGCTTTGTTTAAGTTTTTTATCATTGGTTTAAATTTAGAAATGTTTGCTTTAAGTACAAGCTGTGCATTATAATAAACTGAATCTATTGTGTTATTTAATAGGGCAAGAATTGAATTTTCCATTTTTTTTGAGGTAATTATTGTCTTTGCTTTTTTATAATGGATTTCGGCAAGTTTAACCATACGTTTAAGTTTTGTTTCAATACTAAAATAAGATGTGTCAACATTACTGTTAAACACAGAAATTAATTCAGATATTATTTTTTTATACGATTTTATAGAGTCATTAATATTGTTATAAATACTAAGTCTGTTAAAACTAAAATTGTTTATGAAATTTGTTTTTTGTTTCTCGTAATTAAGCCTGTAATTAAGCATTTTATTAACACTATCCTCCAATATATTAATGCTTTTTATTTTGTATTTAATAGTATCGGTATCTATCTTTATTATAGTGTTTAATGTGTTTGTTAGAGCATTGTATTCTTTGGTTAATTTTACTTTTGCCGATATTTCTACCGGTTTTGCAATAATTTTATTTTCATCATTAATTTTACTTTTTTCGTAGGTTTGTATTAATGATAAAAATATTTCATTCTTTTTGTTTAGTTGTTCAATAATTTTTTGCCTTTTTGCAATAGCCTGATTTACTATTTTTATTTCGGCATTAATTTGCTTTGTGTTTTTTGTTGAAAAGCTTTTATTTTTTATACCTTTTAATTTATACTCTTTTTTAATATTTCTTATATGCGAAGCAAATTGCATTGACGCTTGTTTGTTTAAATTATTAATTTTTGAAATCGCTTTTTTGTATTCAGCATCGTTAGAAACCGAGCGTTTTTTTATTGGCTCAAAACTATAAACGGCTTGCATATTATATTTTATACCCATTAACGATACGTTTTTAGGGTTATCTTTAAAAGCAATATCAAAGTTCTTAATTATATTTTTTAGTTTCGGATGTTTTATATAATTTGCATCAATCTGTTTTAAGTAATTATAGTTTTCGGTTTTCTTTTTCGTTAAAATATTTTGTTCAAACTCAATAAGCGTTATAGGCGTATTTGTTAGTTGCCAATATTTTTGTAATGGCAAGTGTGTTTTTCTAAAATTATAAATGTCAGCAAAAAGCATATCTTTATTATAGCTCTTAATCCATTTTAGTTTTTGTGGATTAGCATTTGTAGTATTATTATTTTGTAAATAACCTGAAGCAAGAGTTAAATCAAATAAATACCATTTGCCATTTATAAAAGCAGTGTTCCATTTATGATTTGCTCGTAAAAATTTATCGTTATTTTCATAAAATATGCCTTTGTAATATCCTGTTATTTGTGAGTTTTTAATTTTGGCATAATCTAGCATTTTTGCAAATAATTTTGAATAAGCTTGGTTTGTAGCCTGTTTTTTCTTTATTATTTCATCGCAAGTTAATAGCTCGTTAGTTTTAAAGGCTTTTGTGTTTAGTTTAATGTTTTTTGTTATCCATTTACTAATTTTTACAACTTTAACACTATCCTCATCATTAACATTAATAATTTGGTTAGTAAGTGCCTTAACAGCTTTGTAATTTTGCCCATAGGCAATAGAAATACTTAAAAATAAAATTAGAAATATGTTTTTATGCATTTATGTTTTTTTTATAAAAGTAATAAAATATTGTTTTTTTTAAATCTTTAACTAAAAAAATATATCAGTTTACAATAATTATTATGCAACTTACAGTATTGAGCTTTATTTAGTATCAGTTATATCGCATCTTTACACCTTAATATTAAAAATAAATAAAATGAAAAAACAATTTTTACTTTTTACAGCTTTTCTTGCATTAGCTACAGCAAGTTTTTCGCAAACAAACAATTACAGAGTTACCGAGTATGTGGGCAATATTCCTACTGCAGACGATGTGGCTGTGGATATGTGTAAAGACTCCGACGGAAATATGTATGCCGTTGGTAAAGTATATAACGGTAGTAATATGGATATATCGGTAAGTAAATTCGATAATTTTGGGAATTTACAATGGGAGCAAATTTATGATAACGGAGGAAACGACCGACCTATTAAAATAGAAATAGGAGAGTCTAGTAATATTTATGTTACAGGTAATTCTCAGGTATCAGGAACCAATAAAGGTCTGGTATTGAAATATAATTCAATGGGAAATTTACAATGGGATACTCATGCCGGTGGAATTTCCGGAACTACTGTTTTAAATTCGAAAACAATGGGAGTAGGTGGCGACACATATTTATCGGGTTATTATATGTCTTCGGCAACCGACCAAAAGGCAATTGTTTATAAAATTGGTTCTGATGGCGCGCAAGACTGGGCTGAAAATTACGATTATGGAGCTGGTGATAACGAAGATGAATTTTCAGATGTAAGTATTAACCCTTACAATGGCGATGTTTATTGTGGAGGAATGGCCAATGGTAGTAAAATATTACTTGTAAAATATAATTCTTCAGGAACCCAACAGTGGGCAAAAACACCAAGAAACGGTAAGGTTTTAGATTTAACATCAGGAGGTTCTTCGTTTAGTTACAATATATATATTGCTGCACAAACATCTGTAAGTTTACCAGACGCATACACTGCTAAATATAATTCTAATGGAGATATGTCTTGGGAAGATTCTTTTACCGATGGTGCTTTAACAGGAGCTGCCGAAATCCATTATTACAATTCAAACATTTATGTTGCTTACCGACATTCGGCAGGCTCAGGCTCTCCTGATGTAAATGATTTTATTAAAAAATATAATACCTCAGGAACAGAGCAGTGGATAATAAACGATTGGTATGTAAATTTAGGAACCTATTCAAATTGGGGAGAGTTTGGAGTAAGTGATTATGCAAATATATTAACTTTTGAAGGGGATTATATGTATAGTTTAGCTGAAAACCTATCGGTTAACAAATTCAGTTTAACAGATCCTTTAAACGATAATCTTTATTTTTATCCTGTTTCTGCTCTATTTTACGATAATTTAAAACAAATGCCAACAGAAGTTTTACCGGTAAGGAGTTTTGTTAATAACGGTATGTTATTTTTATTAGGCGATGGTAAATTTGAAGCAACAGACAATTCTCGTATTGCATTATCGAGCTATTGCGAACCAGTAACAACAGTTAGTATAGATGCACCATATAATACCTGTGGCAATATTTTATCGGCAAGTGCCAATAATGTTAGTTCTGCAAAATGGGATTATAGAGCAGAAAATGGAGGAACATTTACATCTTTTTCTAATATTAATTCTTTAAATACAGACGTAGAAGTAAGTTTTACAAATGATATGGATATTATGTTAATGGTTCGTGGTGAAGACGAAAATACTTGCCCAACTTACACTAATATAATTGTTAATTTTCATACTAATCCAACCCCCGTTATTTCCGGCGATTTAGAATTTTGCGAAGGTTTAAGCACTGTTTTAGATGCAGGCAGTTATAGTTCTTACACTTGGAGCAATGGCGATGATACTCAAACCAGTACAATTACTGCTGCTGGCGATTTTTCTGTAGAAGTTACCGATGCAAATGGCTGTATGGCAACATCGGCTTTAGTTTCTGTAGTTCAAAACAGTTTACCAACAGTTAGTTTAGGGGCAGACCAAGATATTTGTCAAGGAGAAAACACTATTTTAGATGCCGGTACTTTCGATTCGTATTTATGGAGCGATGGCAGTACAATGCAGACATTAACCGTTACTACAACTGGTGATTATATTTTAGAAGTAACCGATGCTAATTCTTGCTCAAACTCAGATACTGTTCATGTGGAAGTTACAGTTTGTAATGGTATTTCTAATAATGTAGTAAATAATATTAATGTATACCCAAATCCGGCACATAATAAACTAACAATTAACAACGAGCAACTATTAATTAATAATGCCGAGATATTAGACATTACAGGAAAAACAGTAAAGCAATTTAACGTAAATACAAAACAATATTCTGTTGATATTTCTGATTTGCAAAATGGAGTATATTTCTTGAAACTTCAAGCTACAGATTTTTCTAAAACATTAAAAGTCGTTAAAAAATAAAAATTTGTTTTTCTCAAAAGTAAAGGGTTTCTGTTCTCATAGTCAGAGGCTCTTGCTTTTATTTTTATAACCATAAATTATATAACAATGAAGAAATATTTTATAATACTAATATCAATAATAGTTGCATCAAATATAAATGCACAAAATTGGATACAATATGGAAATACAATAGAAGCCATTAGCAGCGACAATTTTGCAGAAAAGATTGCTCTAAATTCGCAAGGTACAAGATATATTCAAGGTGCGTTCCGTGATTATTCAGAAAAAGGAATGGCTAGTGTTTATGAATTTGATGGTATTGAATGGGCACAGATAGGAAATTCAATTTTTGGAAACGAAGCCAAGGATTGGTTAGGAGGATCTGTAGATATTAATGCCATTGGAGATATAATTGCAGTTGGAGCTATGCAAAAATCAGGGCAGCCCTGGCAAACAGAATACGACACAGGATATGTAAAAGTATTACAATACGATGGTGTAGATTGGGTTATTCTTGGCGATAGTTTACGAGGTAATAGTTATTCAAATGGGTTTGGAAGTGCCATTAGTTTAGATGCTTTAGGAACAACTATTGCTGTATCAGCACCATATAATGATGATTTTGAAAATAATGCAGGTTTAGTTCAAGTATTTTATTTTGACGGTACAAATTGGCAACAAAAAGGACAGAATATATATGGTCTTAATTCAAACGATTATTTTGCAAATTCAGTAGATTTAAGTGACGATGGAAACCGCTTGTTAATAGGATGTTCGGTTAATTATGACTATGGTTACGTACAGATATTTGATTTTGATGGCACAAATTGGGTTTTACAACACACAATAAATGAGGTACAACAAGCTGATGGTATAGGTAGTACAGTGAAAATAAATAGTTCAGGGAACATTATAAGTATTGGGTATCCAGGTGATAATCAAATGGGAACAAATGCTGGGGCTATTAGAACTTACATATTTGATGGAACATCTTGGGTATTACGAGGAAATCCTATATACGGAACAGAAAATATGGTTTATGGTAAGAACTTTGATTTAGATTCTTTAGGTAATACAATAGTTGTAGGTACATTCTCGTATAATAACTATACAGGCAAAATAGAAGTTTATCAGTATGATGGTACTGATTGGGCAATGATTGGAGACACAATTAAAGGTATTCAAGAATACGAAAATGTGGGTACTTCAGTGGCTATAAATAACAATGCCAATATCTTTGTTGAAGGACAAATACCAAATTCATCACATTCAATACTTGGGAAAATTAAGTCATACAATTACACATGTAATACCGGTAGTAATACTACTATACAAGCATGCAATTCTTATACAGATAATTTAGGACATACTTATACCGAAGATATTGTCTTATTCGATACTTTACCAAATTCAACAGGTTGTGATAGTATAATAATAACAAATATATTTATTGAGAATATCTCAAGTGATTTTACAATACAGAACGATAATATGCATGCTGTTCAGTTAGATGCCGATGAATACAAATGGATAAATTGTGAAACTAATGACGATACAAATTTAGGCTCATCAACTGGTATGAATGCTTTTGTATATAACTCTTCAATGGTTTCACTAATAGTTACAAATGGAGTATGTAAAGATACTTCAGATTGTAGGTTAGTTTGTTCTATGGCCACTCAGTCATTAGCAGATACAGCATGTTTTTCGTATAATTTTAATGGACAAGTGTTAACACAAAGTGGAGTATATTCAGATACATTAATAGGCACATACGGTTGCGATAGCATAGTTACCATTTATCTCCATATCGACACAGTTAATACATCAATAAATCAATTTTCAGATACATTAGTATCTAATCAATTAGGAGCAGATTATCAATGGATAGATTGTAATGCAGGAAATTCGTATATATCAGGAGCAACAGATTCACTTTTTATTCCTGAAAATAGTGGCGACTATGCTGTAATTATTACTTATAATTCGTGTGTAGATACATCAATATGTAATAATATAATAATAACAAACATTGATAATGTTAATAATACAAATATTAATGTATACCCAAATCCGGCACATAATAAATTAACAATTAGCAACGAGCAACTATTAATTAATAATGCCGAGATATTAGACATTACAGGAAAAACAGTAAAGCAATTTAACGTAAATACAAAACAATATTCTGTTGATAT
>CAMZKE010000093.1 GCA_947311115.1 uncultured Bacteroidales bacterium
AATTCCATCTAACTAAATTGGTAAAATCTGAATATTACCAACATGGTATTTATCAAAATTTAGTTAGCTATTTTTTGCTACTTTTTCTAAAGTCTTGTAATCCGGGTTAATTACTAATGTTTATTACACAAATTACATTTTGTTATTTGTAAAAGAAACCGATAATGAATTAACATTATCGGTTAAAACACAAAAAACTAAACTAACTATATATTTACTATATTGAAAACCAATTTTACTTTAAAAAATTTATTGTACTCGCTATATATCTTTAAATCAAGATTATAAATATCTGATATTAATTTTACAATTGCTAAGCCTATACCAATACCCTGCTGTTCTTGAGTGTTTCTATTGAATTGCATAAATGCACCGATATTTGAGATTTGTTTTTTTGTTATACCTGAACCACTATTTTCGATAGTTAAAACTAATTTGTTATTTTTTATTAATGATGAAATTCTTATTAAATCATTATTTTTTGAAAATTTAACTGCGTTAGATATAATTTCATTTATTAATATTTTTAAATGTTCTTGCATAATTCTTATTTCTGCTTCTTGAGTTTGTAATAAAAATTCATTATTACTGTTCGCTAATTCATTAATTGAATTATTAATAATTTTAGCTAAATTAACGCAGCTATTTTCTTGTAATTTTATAACGCTTGTATTATCAGATGCCAGAGTCATTAATTTTATGTAAATTAAGTAGCGTTCAATTAGATGCAATACTCTATTGCCACTTTCGTTTATGTGGTCAGCAAATTCTTTTATTTCTTTTTTTGATAATTTATTATTGTCAGTTTTTATTAAATATGAAAATCCTAAAATGCTATTAAGCGGTGTGCGTAGTTCGTGAGGGATACTTTTTAAAATACTTTCTCGTAGTGCTTTTAATCGTTCTTCACTTTTTCGCTTAGCTCTAAGCTTTATTTTTACCGCTTGTACTAAATCATCAGTACTTATAGGTTTAGTTAAATAATCTTCAGCTCCTAAATCAAGTGTATTTTTAATGTATTCTTTATCAGATAAAGCTGATAAAAATATAAATGGTATATTTTCTGTAAATGGGTTGCTTTTAACCTCTTTCATCATTTCTAATCCATTTTTGTGAGGCATTAGCATATCTGAAATAATTATATCAGGAAGTTTTTCTTGTGCTAACCTCAACCCTTCTTCGCCATCCTTTGCTTCAACTACTTGATAATCTTCCATTTCCATTAGGTCTAGTAATTCTTGCCGAATAGCTTGATTATCTTCTACTATTAATATTTTCGCACTAGTTGTCATTGTGTTGTTTTTTATGCAAGGTACAATAATAGAACCCTATAGTAATGACATATTAAAGCCAAATATTTTATTGAGTAGTAATACCTAAATTTAGTAATTATAAATTTGTGGGTATTTGTACCCATTTATTAAAATGCAATATTTAGCCTATTAATTGTGTATATATATGATGTAAATTTGTAACGAATCTAAAACAACTAAAACTTAATGTTTCAAAGAAAGCCCGCAAGGGCTTTTTTTATTTTAACTCATCAAAAAAATTACAATCTTATTTTCGGCTCAAAAATTGTTTTATGGAAATTAGAGTTTTTTTACTCTTAATGTTATATTTTTATTATAAATTAAATACAATGAAAATGAAAACAAGGTTTTATTTATTCTCGGCAGTTGTTTTGTTTAGTTTATTGGGTTTTGGCTTTAGTAATTTTGAACCTGATAATAAACCAATTAAACTTTCAAATTCAGATGAATATGTTGCAGATTGGAAAAAAGTTGATAGTCTTAGTAATAAAGGCTTGCCAAAATCAGCATTAAAAATTGTTAATGCTATTTATATTGATGCGAAAAATAAAAATAATTCAAACCAGATAATAAAATCATTTATTTATAAAATGAAATTTAAAAATGCAGTTGAAGAAAGTGGATTTGAAAATTCAATTTATGATTTACAGAAAGAAATATTAGTTGCAAAATATCCATCGAAAAATATAATGCAATCGATGTTAGCCGAAATGTATTGGATGTATTACCAAGCTAATCGTTGGAAGTTTTCAAAACGTACGCAAACTATTGGCTATTCAAGTAACGATATAAAAACTTGGGATTTGAACACTCTTGCCGACCATGCAATAAAAAATTATAAATTATCATTACAAAATGCCGATAGTTTAAAACGTACACCTATTTCGTATTTTAGTGTACTAATAAATAAAGGCGAAAACACCGAAAATTTACGTACAACATTGTACGATTTTTTAGCTCAACGAGCTATAGATTTTTTTAAGAACAAAGAAATTGCTTTATCACGACCTACCGATAGTTTTCAGTTAAAAGAAAACTTTTATTTTGCCGATGCAAGTATATTTGCAAATACAAAAATTGAATCGTTAGATACTTTATCACTTCAATTTTATGGTATAAAGATATTGCAAAATATAACTAAGTTTAGATTGTTAGATAAAAATATAGATGCTTTTGTTGATGTAGAATTGCAACGATTACAATTTGTTTATTCAAATTCAACAAATCCTAATAAAGATAGATTATATAAAATAGCTATTGAGAATTTGTTAAAAAAATATGGAAATAAACCATTTTCAACAAATATATCGTTTGAATTAGGTAGTTATTACAACAATTTAGGAAGTAAGTATTATTACGCCGATACAGCAACTTATAAATATAAAAAATACGAACTATTAGCATACAAAATTTTCGATAATGCTATAAAGAAATACCCTAATACTATTGGAGCAAAAAAAGGTAAATATATTTTAAATCAGATGATGAAAAAAAGCTTATCATTTGAGATAGAAAAAGTTATTATCCCAAATAATAATTTTGTAAGTTTTGTTAAGTACAAGAATATTGAAACTGTTTATACTAAGTTATTAAAATTAGATTTTAATGAATATAAAAAATTATCGAATAACTATTACGGCGAAGATTTGTATAACAAATTACTACAAAATTCGGAAGTTGTAAAAACAAACTATTTCACTTTAGTTTCAGATAAAGATTTTAATGCACATAGTACCGAGTTTATTTTTAATAAACTAAATACAGGATTCTATTTATTGGTTATGTCCGATAACTCTGAGTTTAACACAAAAGAATCATTATTGAGTTATAAAACATTTACTGTTTCAAATTTAAGTTACATAAGTAGTAACAACAAAAATATGGTTGAGTTTTATATTTTAAACAGAACAACGGGAGAGCCAATTAATGAAGCAAAAATTGATATTTTTACTCAAAAATACGATTATCACCAACGAAAATACATTCGTAAAAAAATAAGCACTAAAAATTCTAATAAATTAGGATATTTATCAATCAATAATGCAGGTAATAATAGTTTTTATATAGACATTTATTATAAAGATGATTTTTTAACATCAAATAACTCGTTCTATGCTTACGATTATGGTTACAAAGAAAAACCACATATAAAAAACCATATTTTTACTGATAGAGCTATATATCGTCCGGGACAAACAGTATATTTTAAAGGTATAGCAATAAAATACGAGGGCGATAAACGAAAAATTGTTACTAATAAAACTGAGTTGGTTAATTTTTATGATGTTAATTATCAGATGGTTTCTGCGTTGAAACTAAAAACAAACGAATTTGGAACTTTTAACGGAAGTTTTGAAATACCACTTGGAATATTAAATGGACAAATGCAAATACAAACCCCAGACGGTAGTGTATATTTTAATGTTGAGGAATACAAGCGTCCTAAATTTGAAACTTCAATTTTACCTTTTAAAGGAAATTACCAACTATATGATTCAGTTGCAATACAAGGAAAAGCATTGTCTTATTCGGGAGCAAATATTACTGATGCACAAGTTAAGTATCGTGTTATTCGTTCACCTAAATGGCGATATTGGTGGTGGAACAGAACAGAGCCAACTGTAGAAATTGCAAACGGAACAACTACAACAAACGATAAAGGTATTTATACAATTAATTTTAAGGCTTTGCCTGATTTAAAGTATAAACAATCAGAAGGTATTTCGTTTAATTATACAATATATGTCGATGTTATTGATAATAATGGCGAAACTCAATCTACATCGAGTAATATAAATATTGGTTATGTTGATTTGAATATTTCGGCAAATATACCATCCGCAATAGCAAAAGAAAATACCGATACATTTAAAATAAGCACAACAAACCTTAACGGAGAATTTGTTAGTGCAAAAGGTAATATTAAAATTTTTAAATTAAAGTCGTTAAAGAGGGCAAAGCAAAAACGATTATGGTCAGAGCCTGATACCTATATATATAATAAAACACAGTGGGAACAAAAAATACCGGATATAGAATATCAAACTCAAAATGTAATGAATTTACAAACAGAAAAACAAGTATTTTCATCAAATTTTGATACAGAAAAAGATAAAATATTATTACTTCCTAATTTAATAAAGTGGCAAACGGGTTATTATAAACTTATTGCAAGCTCAAAAGATGCTTTTGGTAATGATGTTGATAATATACAATATTTTACTTTGTTTTCAGATAAATCAACTGAAATGCCATATCCTCAAATTTCGTGGTATAAACCATTAAAAGTAAATTGCGAACCTGGTGATACTGCAAAACTTTTAATTGGCTCAAGCAAAAAAGTAAAAGTTATATACGAACTTGAAAGAAAAAATACATCACAAAAACATTTTATCGAAATTAATAATGAGCAAAAGTTAATATCAATACCTATAGCCGAAGAAGATAGAGGTAATATTACAGTATATTTTAGTTATGTGTATAATAATAGGGTATATTTTTATACTCAAACTATTGTTGTTCCTAATTCAAATAAAGAATTAGACATAAGTTTTCAAACCTTTAGGAATAAACTGTTACCCGGTACTAAAGAAAAATGGTTAATGACAATTAAAAATAAAAATGGTGATGCTGTTATGTCAGAATTGATGGCTGTTTTATACGATAAATCTCTTGATAAGTTTGCTACAAATACTTGGTTTTTAAATATTTGGGATACTCGATACAATGATAAAAGTTGGCAAACAGATATGTTTGGATCGCAATCATCGCAACTTATTTATAATACAAATAAACAATATGTTGCATATCCAAATATACGTTACGATACATTTAATTGGTTTGGTTTTAATTATTACGCAAACAATTATTATAAATTTAGTAATGGTTTAACTCGTTCGGCAGGAGGAAAAATGTTAGAAGAAACAGTAATGGCAGAAACAACTGAAGATGAACGTAATTATGATGCTGTACCTGCCGAAAAATCTAAAAAAGCAGTAACAAAAGGAGTTGCACATATTGGAGAACTCAAAAAAGCAGAAGCAGGTAGCACTGATAAAAAATTATCGCAAATAAAAGCACGCACAAATTTTAACGAAACAGCATTTTTCTATCCCGAATTACGAACAAACGAAAAAGGAGAGCTTGTTGTAGAATTTACTATTCCGGAAAGTCTAACAACATGGAGAATGAAAGGTTTAGCTACGACAAAAGACCTTAAAATAGGATATGTAGAAAACGAATTAATTACACAAAAAGATTTAATGGTAATGCCAAATCCTCCACGGTTTTTTAGGGAGGGAGATATAATAAAGTTTCCTTTAAAAATATCGAATGTGTCGAAAAAAGAACTTAAAGTTAATTACAATATTGAGTTTTTTGATGCCATTACAAATAAACGATTAAATATTTTAGATAATGTTAAAAATAATGCTGTAACAATTACAAAAGGCGGAAATAGCTCTGTTTACGCAACTATTACAATACCCGATAATATTGATGCCATAAAATACAGGGTTGTAGCTAAAGCAGGCAAATTTTCTGATGCCGAAGAAAATGTAATTCCCGTATTGAATAACAGAATGCTTGTTACCGAAAGTATGCCTTTGCCAATTAGAGGAAATACATCAAAAACTTTTACATTTACAAAATTAAAGAATAACAAATCCAAAACTTTTAAAAATTATAAATATACATTAGAATTTACATCAAATCCTGCATGGTATGCTGTTCAATCTTTGCCATATTTAATGGAGTATCCTTACGAATGTGCCGAACAGACATTTAGTCGTTTTTATGCAAATTCTATTGCGAGTCATATTGCAAATTCATCGCCTAAAATTAAAGCTGTTTTCAATTCATGGAAAAATGCACCAAAATCAGAAGCTCTTTTATCAAATCTTGAAAAAAATAAAGAGTTAAAAGCTCTTATGTTAGAAGAAACGCCTTGGGTATTAGATGGAAAAAATGAAAGTGAACGTAAGGCACGTATTGGTTTGCTTTTCAACCTTAATAAAATGAGTTATGAGCAAAACAAAGCATTGCGAAAACTTCAAAATATGCAAAGCCCTAATGGTGGTTGGCCTTGGTTTAAGGGTATGCCCGATAATAGATATATTACTCAATATATTATTTCTGGACTTGGGCATTTAACCCATTTGGGTGTAAAAAATATTCGTAATGATTATAAAACTTGGCAAATGACTTTAAAAGCTATTAACTATCTTGATAATAGGATTTTAGATGATTACACGACACTTGTCAAAAATTACACAAAGAGCGAAATTGAAAATCAACATATTAGCAGTACACAAATACAATATTTATATGCTCGTAGTTTTTTTAATGATGTTGAAATACCCCAAAAAAT
Source organism: uncultured Bacteroidales bacterium (assembly GCA_947311115.1). Taxonomy (GTDB): domain Bacteria; phylum Bacteroidota; class Bacteroidia; order Bacteroidales; family JAFGXI01; genus DYMG01. The sequence goes on from CAMZKE010000093.1 coordinate 6,682, forward strand.
TAGTGATGCATATAATTATTATATTAAACAAGCAAAACGGTATTGGCACAGTGAAAATAAATACTCACAAGCTATGATTGCATTGGCTTTATATAGAGACGGGGGTGCAAAAACAGGTATTCATATTGAGCAAGAAATTGTTAAATCTTTAAAAGAAAATTCTATTATTGATAAGGAAATGGGAATGTATTGGAAAGCTAATACAGCCGGGTATTATTGGTATCAAGCACCTATTGAGACTCAGGCTCTTATGATTGAGGCTTTTGATGAGGTTGCAAACGACCAAAATGCAGTTGAAGAACTAAAAATATGGTTGCTAAAACAGAAACAAACTCAAAATTGGGGCACTACAAAAGCTACTTCAGAAGCTATTTATGCTATGTTATTAAAGGGGAGTAATTTGCTTGCAAGCGATAAACTTGTTGAAATAAAATTAGGGAATAATAATATTGACCCTCGTATAATAGACGGTGTAAATATTGAAGCAGGAACAGGTTATTTTAAAACATCGTGGAACGGAAATGAAATTACACCCGAAATGGGCAAAATAACTGTAAGCAAAAAAGATGATGGTGTAGCTTGGGGAGCCGTTTATTGGCAGTATTTTGAACAATTAGATAAAATTACAAAACATAAAACGCCTTTATATTTAGAGAAGAAGTTGTTTGTTGAAAAACTCACAAAATCAGGGAAAATAATTGAGCCAATAACAAAAAACAAGCTGAAAGTTGGCGATAAAGTAATTGTTCGTATAGAGCTTCGTGTTGATCGTAATATGGAATATGTACATATGAAAGATATGCGTGCAAGTGGTTTTGAACCAATAAATGTAATTTCACAATATAAATATCAAGATGGTTTGGGTTATTACGAAACTACAAAAGATGCATCTACAAATTTCTTTATGGATTATCTTAGAAAAGGAACTTATGTGTTTGAATACCCGTTAAGAGTATCTCATAGTGGTGATTTTTCAAATGGTATTACAACTATACAATGTATGTATGCACCTGAGTTTACCAGCCATAGCGAGGGTGTTAGGGTTGATGTTGAGTAGATTTTGTCAAATATTTTTGTCTATTAGGCACTAACTAAAAAAGGAAGCAAATATTTGCTTCCTTTTTTAGTATTGTATAAATAAGCGTATTATAAAGTACGCTTATGTTCTGTTTCAATAAATGCTTCAATATTATCGCCAGCTTTAATGTCGTTATAGTTTTTAATACTAACACCACATTCAAGTCCTGCAACAACTTCTTTTGCATCATCTTTAAATCGTTTAAGAGCAGCTAATTCTCCGGTGTAAACTACAATACCATCTCTAATTAAGCGAACTTTAGCACCTGATTTAATTTTACCTTCTTTAACCATACAGCCTGCAATAGTACCAACTTTAGTAATTTTGAAAGTCTCTAGCACTTCAAGATTAGAAATAATTGTTTCTTTAATTTCAGGAGAAAGCATGCCTTCCATAGCATCTCTCAACTCGTTAATAGCATCGTAAATAATAGAGTAAAGTCTAATTTCAACTTCTTCTTTTTCAGCTAATCTACGTGCTGCAACCGATGGGCGAACTTGGAAACCAATAATTACAGCATCTGAAGCAGTAGCAAGCAATACGTCCGATTCTGAAATTTGACCAACAGCTTTATGAATTACATTAACAATAATTTCGTCGGTAGAAAGTTTTTGTAACGAGTCAGTTAATGCTTCAATTGAGCCATCAACATCACCTTTTATAATTACGTTTAGTTCTTGGAAGTTGCCAATTGCAATACGTCTTCCAATCTCGTCAAGAGTAATATGTTTTTGTGAACGTAAATTCTGTTCACGTTGTAATTGTAATCTTTTATTTGCAATTTCTCTTGCTTCTGATGTTGTTTTCATTACATTGAAAACGTCACCCGCTTGTGGTGCTCCATCTAAACCAAGAATTAACACAGGTATTGATGGCCCTGCTTCTTTAATTTTTTCGCCACGTTCGTTAAACATAGCTTTTACATGTCCGTAATTACTTCCGGCAAGTAATACATCACCAATTTTAAGAGTACCGGATTCAACAAGTACTGTAGCTAAATAACCTCTACCTTTATCAAGTGATGATTCAACAACCGAACCTGTTGCAGGTTTATTTGGATTAGCTTTTAGTTCTAACATTTCTGCTTCTAAAACTACTTTTTCTAGAAGCTCTTCTATATTAATACCATTTTTTGCTGAAATATCTTGTGATTGATACTTTCCTCCCCAATCTTCCACAAGGAAATTTTTTGCAGCTAATTGTTCTTTAATTTTTTCAGGGTTAGCGTTAGGTTTATCAATTTTATTTATTGCAAAAATAATTGGTACTCCAGCCGCTTGTGCATGATTAATAGCCTCGGTAGTTTGTGGTTTTATACCATCGTCAGCAGCAATTACAATAATTGCAATATCGGTAACTTGTGTACCTCTGGCACGCATGGCTGTAAATGCTTCGTGTCCCGGAGTATCTAGGAATGATATTATTTCACCATTCTTTAATTTTACACTATATGCTCCAATATGCTGAGTAATTCCTCCTGCTTCACCGGAAATTACATTTGCACTACGTATATAGTCAAGAAGTTTAGTTTTACCATGGTCAACATGTCCCATAACAGTAACTATTGGCGGACGTTTTACTAAGTCTTCTTCTTTATCTTCTTCAACTTGAATTGCTTCTTGAACATCAACTGAAATAAATTCAATTTCATAATTAAATTCATCGGCAACAAGGGTAATTGTTTCTGCATCTAAACGTTGGTTTATTGATACAAATAAACCTAAATTCATACAAGTTGTTATTACATCACTTGCATTAACATCCATCATTGATGCTAACTCACTTACTGAAACAAATTCAGTAATTTTAAGAATTGATTTTTCAAGCTCTTGTAATTCTGCACTTTGTTGTGATTTTTGTCTAACGTCAGAACGTTTATCTCTACGGTGACGTACCGATTTAGATTTTCCTTTGTTTTGTAAACGAGCTAAAGTATCTTTAATTTGTTTTTGAACATCTTCTTCTTTAATTTCAGTTTTTGGAGTATATTTCCCTTTTCTAAAATCTTTCTTTTTGAAATTCTTTCGGTCTTTATTATTAGTGTTATTGGTGTTTGCTCCACCTTTTTGAGGTGCCGGAACTTTAGAAGGGTCGATTTTTCTAACTCGTTTTCTTTTCTTCTTTTTCTTAAATTCGTTAGCCTTTTTATGGTCTTTTTTCTCAGGTGTTTTAGGTAATTCAATTTTACCCATAACTTTTGGCCCTGATAATTTTTCGAACTTAGTATTTATAAAGTTATCATCTTCTTTTGGCTTTGTTGTTTCAGTAAGTTCATTTTTAGGTTTAACTTCAGCCGGTTTTTCAATAATTTCTTTTTGCTTTTTTAGGATTGCTTTTTCTGCTACTTTTTTCTTAATTTTCTCCTTTTTTATTTCTTTCTTAGATTTTTTATCAGGTCTTGTTTTCTGATTAATATCATCTAAGTTAATTTTAGCAACAACTTTTGGTCCTTGTCCTTCCGTAGAAACTTCTTCTTTTTTTGGTGCAGATTTATTTTCGTCTTTCTTATCTTCTTTTGTTGTTTCTACTTTTGTTGTTTCTTTTTCAACTTCAATAGGTTTTTTAGAATTAGGTTTTTCTTCCTTTACTTTTTCAACAATAGGCTTCTCTTTTAATTGAGGTTTTTGTTCAACTTTAGGTTCGGCCTTTTTTGCTTTTGGTTTATCTAAATCAATTTTTCCAACAACTTTAGCTCCTTTAGGCTTATCTACTTTTATGGTAGTAAGTTCTTCAATTTTTGTTGAAACATTATCTTGAATAGTAAATTCTTTTTCTTTAGGAGTCTCCTCTTCTTCTATATCTTCAACAACTTCTTCCTTTGCCTTGCTTTTGGCTACGCCAAAGCTAACTTCTGTTGACTCTTTTTTCAAATCACGATCAGACTTATATTCCTTTAAAAGAATATCGTAAACATCTGCCGATAATTTTGTGTTAGGAGTAGATTCAACTTCATGCCCCTTCTCGCTTAGAAATTCCACTATGGTAGAAATACCAACGTTAAATTCCTTCGCTGCTTTAATTAATCTTATACCTTTGTTGGCCATAAGTTACTATTACAATTAATAAAAATGTGTATAAATATATATAATCTATATTTATTCTTCAAATTCTTCTTTAAAGATTTTAAGTAAATCTTCAATGGTCTCTACTTCTAAATCAGTTCTTTTTTCTAATTCTTCAGCAGATAATTCTAATACACTTTTAGCGGTATCGCAACCAATTGCTTTAAGTGCATCAATAATCCAACTATCTATTTCATCAGCAAATTCATCAAGATTTACATCATCTTCTTCATCGTCTTTTATATTACGATAAGCTTCAATTTTGTAGCCTGTTAATTCGCCGGCAAGCTTAATATTTAAACCACCCTTACCTATTGCCATTGATACTTGGTCTGGTTCTAAATAAACATCTGCTTGTTTTGTTTCTTCTGTAATTTTTATAGAAGAAACTTTGGCAGGACTTAATGCCCTTTGAATATATAGTTGTACGTTATTCGAATAATTAATAACGTCGATATTTTCATTTCTAAGTTCACGAACTATTCCATGGATTCTAGAGCCCTTCATTCCTACGCAAGCACCCACAGGGTCTACTCTGTCATCGTAAGATTCTACAGCAACTTTGGCTCTTTCGCCTGGTACACGAACAATGTTTTTTATTGTAATTAAGCCATCAAAAATTTCGGGTACATCAAGTTCGAATAAACGCTCTAAAAACACTGGTGATGTTCTCGATAGTATAATTAATGGGTTATTGTTTCTTAAATCAACTTTTGAAACAACTGCTCGTAAATTATCTCCTTTTCTAAAATAATCAGAAGGTATTTGTTCTGTTTTAGGTAAGATTAGCTCATTGTTATCATCATCAAGAATAAGAATTTCTTTTTTCCAAACTTGATAAACTTCTCCGCTAACAATATCACCAATTCTATCTTTATATTTTGTGTAAACATTACCTTTTTCGAGGTCCATTATTTTAGCTGCTAAATTTTGGCGTAAGCTTAATATTGCTCTTCGTCCAAATGATGAAAACTTAACTTCGTCTGTAACTTCTTCACCAATTTCGTAATCTTCATCAATGGCTTTAGCATCAGTTTCTGTAATTTGTCGGTTTGGTTCTGTAATTTCATCATCAGCAACAACTTCACGATTTCTCCAAATCTCAAAATCGCCTTTGTCGATATTGATAATTATATCGTAATTTTCGTCAGTTTCGTATTGCTTAATTAACACACTTCTAAATGCGTCTTCAAGAATACGCATCATAGTTTTTCTATCAATGTTTTTAAGTTCTTTAAACTCCGAAAATGTATCAAATAAATTTAACTCATTCATTTTATTGCTATTTAAAACTTATTACAACCTTTGTTGAAATTGTATCATCTAAGTTAATAGTATGGTTTACTTCAACTTTTTGTTTTCTCTTTTTGCCCTCAGGTTTTATCATCTTCTCTTCTATAAGTTCAATAATATTACCATCAAAGCTTTTTAATTCTCCTTTTATTTTATGTCCGTCTTTAAGTTGAGTTTCAACTTGTCTTCCAATATTTTTTTTATATTGTTGTGGCACTTTAAAAGCTTCGCTTAAACCGGGTGTTGAAACTTCTAACTCAAAATCTTCTACTTCTCTATCTAAGTTGTTTTCAATATTTCTACTTACTGTAATACAGTCTTTTATTGTAGTTCCTGTAATACTATCAATTAATATATTTATTTTATTAGATGTAGATATTTTAATGTCAACGATAAAAGTATTATCGTCAATCACCTCATTTACAAAAGATTCTATTTTGTTTAGTTCAACCATAAATAATAAAATAGGGGACTTATGCCCCCTAACCTCACTAATTCTTTTGCAAAAGTATATTTTTTAATTGAAAAATACAAAAAATACTCTTGTTATTTTATAACTGGCTTATTTTATATCTAGGTTTATGTTTATGATATGGTGAGTTTTTTAATCTGTTTGGGTTTAATTCCCCGTCCCTTGGGACGTATAAAAGAATAGTATTCCAAAACGATACCTCGTCCGCTTGCGGCGAGGAGATTCATTTAGCCATTTGGAGGGTATTAACCCGCATTATTCATAGAATTCAATAATATTACGTATAACTTATTTATAAACAATTTGTTATCGCAAAACTCAAATCACCAAAATTTGGGTGGTTATATTTTTCAATATACATTTTTCTTTTCCTTATACTTCGTTTCAAACCATTTGCAGCAGCATGGTTTATCGCCTCGTCTCAGAAAAAGAAAAAAGCATGAATAATGTAGGTTAACTCAAACAGATTACAAATAGCTACAATAAATCTATAAACTCCAAAATTCGTTCAGTTGCTTTTCCGTCCCAAAGTGGTGGAATTGTACCTTTTTTATATGTTCCGTTTTCTATAGCTGAAATCTCGGTTTTTATTTTATCTAAATCGAACTCAATTAGTTTATTTGTACCTATTGTTATGGTACTTGGGCGTTCGGTATTTGGGCGAAGTGTTAAACAAGGAACTTGCCTAAAAGTACTTTCTTCTTGTATGCCACCACTATCGGTTAAAATAAAACTGCAATTGGCTATTAGTTTCTGGAAAGCAAAATAATCCATTGGTTCGCCAAGTATTAAGTTTTTTATTTTTTTAAATTCATCGTAAAGCTCAAATTTCTTAAGATTATTAACTGTGCGTGGATGAATAGGGAAAACAATTTTGTAGTTAACTGATAAATGCTGAATTAGTGCAAGAAGTTTTTCTACTTCATTTTTTACATCAACTAATGCAGGACGATGAATTGTCATTAGCACAAATTTATTTTTTTGCAACTGCAATTCGTTCATTATTGGCGATGCTTGTATGTTTTTTTCAAAGGCTACCATTGTGTCAATCATGGTGTTGCCTACAAAAACAATTTCGCCATGTTTTTTTTCGGCTTGCAGATGGTCTATGCCCGATTGTTCGGTAACGAAATAATAATCGGTAATTTCGTCGGTTAAAATGCGGTTTATTTCTTCTGGCATTCCTCTGTCGAACGAACGCAGACCACTCTCTAAATGGGCAATTTTAATTCCCATTTTGTTTGCTGTAAGTGCTGCTGCAAAAGTTGAGTTTACATCGCCCGGTACAATTATTAAATCGGGGGTGAATTTATTGGTAATAATATCTTCTAATCGTAGCATTATTTCTGCCATTTGTGTGTTTGGCGATGCTTGCGGAATATTCATAAAATAATCGGGTGTTAAACCAAATTGCTGAAAAAATATATCAGACATTTTTGCATCGTAGTGCTGACCTGTATGTGCTATTTTGATCTCAATATTTTTACATTGCTCTGCTACTCGCTTAAACTGTGTAACTTTTATAAAGTTTGGTCGCGTTCCTATTATTATTAGTATTTTTTTCATTGTATTTTTTTACAAATATATTTATTTTAACCACAAATTTTCACTTATTTTCTCAAATTGTTTTTTCTCCCGCAGATACCGCAGATATACGCAGAGTTTTAAACAAACATAATTTCTAATATCAATTATATTTACAAGCTAAATTAATCATAAAATTATATTATGAACTCAACAAAATTTTCTTTATTTATTACTATAAATTCACAATTAGGATAGGCATTGCTGAATGTTTTTGACAAATATGCTTTTGCATTATTATTCCATTTTATTTCGTAGGCAAAAATCTTACCGTCTCGTTCTTCTATGTAATCTATTTCTTGTTGAGCGTGTGTTCGCCAAAAATATTTATTTGCCAAAATATTATTATAATGTGTGTGCTTTATTCTTTCGGTTATAATAAAGTTTTCCCATAATGCTCCAATATCTTGTCGTAAACCCGGCTGATTAAAATTCGCAATAAGTGCATTTCTTATACCATTATCATAGAAATATATTTTGTGCGATTTTTTTAATTCTTTTCTTAAATTACGACTAAAAGAGCTTAATCGATAGATAACAAAACTTTTTTCTAAGAGTTGAATGTATTTTTCAATGGTTTGATTATCAAGGCCTATTGTTTTGCCTAATTTGTTATACGAGACCTGATTACCTAATTGTAATGCTAATACCTGTAAAAGTTTTACTAACTTATCGGGTTTTTTAATGTTTTGCCACATTAAAATATCTTTATATAAATAACTTTCGGAAAGTTGCTTTAAGATTTCTTTTTCAGAACCCGGATTATTTACTACATCGGGATAGTATCCATATATTAAACGATGATTTAACAATCGTTTTTCTTGTAACAACCCAATATTATTTGCCATTTCTGCAAAAGATAAGGGAAATAACATATATTCCCATTTTCTGCCTGTTAATGGCTCGTTGAGTTTATTGCTTAAATCGAATGATGATGAACCTGTGGCAATTAATTGTTTGTCTTGTAATTGGTCGGTTATTAACTTAAATTTTAATCCTACATCTGTTATTCGTTGTGCTTCGTCAACTACTATTATTTTGTATTTATTAAACAAAACTTTAAATTGTGTTGATGATGCTTGATTAAACATTTCTCTAACATCTTGCTCGTCGGCATCTAACCACAACACATCACTTGATGTAAAAAGCTTTTTTAATAATGTTGTTTACCTGTTTGACGAGCTCCAACTATTATTATAGCCTTGTTTTTATTAAGTTTTTCTTTTATGTTGTTTTCTAATAATCTATCTATCATCTGTTAAATATTAGAGTATAATCGCAAATTTATTAATAATTTTGCGAATTAACACACATTATTAATTGAATATTTTTATGCCCACAGATGATTTCTCAGATAGACACAGATTGGTTTTGTATTATGTTTAACCACAGATTTACACTTATTTTCTCAAATTGTTTTTTTCTCCCGCTGATAATGCAAATATACGCAGAGTTTTATACCAAGCTAATTACTAATTGCACATTACACATTATTAATTGTATTTTACACATTGCTAATTGAATATTGTTTTTCTGTTAACCGATTACGCAACTTGTTTCGGTATATTGGAAAATTAAAATAGATTTTTGCTAAGAGGTGTTATTATAAATTTACTTTTTTTGTTAATTTATATCTGTATAATCTAAATATATATATTATTAAACCTAACTGCGATTTAAAACGCTTAGGTTCTTTAAATAATCTATACAACCATTCTATACCATTATTAACAAAAAAATCAGGTGCACGCTTTAGTTTACCCGCTAAAATATCTAAACGACCACCAGAGCCAATAAATATTATCTCAGGGAATTTTTTATTTAATTCAGCACTCAATATTTCTTGTTTTGGTGAACCTAAAGAAATCATTACCATTTGTGGTTTTGTTTCTTCTATTTTTTTTTCTATTTCTATTTTATCTTTAAAAAAACCATTATTTCTACCAACAATATTAATATTAGGGTATTTAACTTTAACTTTTTCTACTGCTAATTTATTATTCTCTTCGGTTGTTCCGAAAAAGAACATTCTTAAATTATGTTTGTTTGCAATATCTAATGACAAACCGGGTAAATCTAATTTAATTACCTTTTGTTTATGTAAAACTTTAAATGCAATTAAAGCACCTGCTCCATCAGGTGTTTGAATTAACGATTTGTCAATTATCTCTTTAACTTCATTGCTATCATTGTATTTAAGTATTTTAAGGGCATTTATAGCAGCAGTATAACCTCCTTGTTTTTTGTTTATTTTATCTAAAATAAAATCTTCTACTTCTTTTGCAGAAGTAACATTATAACATGGGCAATTTATTAATTTGTATTGTTTCATTATTTTTTAAATTTATCAGTTTATATAATCTAAAAGCTCTGTTTTAGATTAACTTCGTTGAGGGCTTCGCCGTTTAAAAGGATATATTTTTATTTTATTTACTTTTATTGGGTTCATTTATAAATTATTTATTTGCCGGTTATATGTTATTGACGAGAATTCAAAATATTATTATTTTTCGTCATTAGTTTCCATCTTGTGCAATATATTTTTTATATAAGATATTGTCATTTTTTAGTTTAACATTCTTTTCCAAAAATAATAATTAAAAATGTATTGTACACTTATTTTTATGATTAACTATATTTTAATTTTTAACCACAGATTTACACTTATTTTCACAAATTCTTATTATTTTACATTTGTGTTAATTTGAGTAATTTGTGGTTAGTTTATTTAGATTATTTAACCACAAATTTACACTTATTTTCTCAAATTGTTTTTTTCTCCCGCAGATACTGCAAATATACGCAGAGTTTTATACCAAGCTAATTACTAATTGTACATTACACATTATTAATTGTATATTGCTAGTTCTTTACAAACTGCCCATACGCACCAATAGTTTTGTCTTTACGGATAAGTTTGGCGGGATTTCCGGCAACTATTGAGAAGTCTTCTACGTTTTTGGTTACTACCGAGCCTGCTCCTATTATTACATTATTGCCAATTGTTAGCCCGGGCATAATAATAGAGCCTGTTCCTATAAATACATTATTGCCAATTTTTGTATCTACAAAAGTTCCATTGCCCATTACGTAATTGTGTGTAAGAATAACCACACCTCCTGTTATTACGGTTTTTTCGCCAACATATATACCTTTAGGGTTGGTTTTGTCTAATTGTGCTTTAAGCGATATTAAAGCCGATGGATGAATATGCATACCATACACTTTAGTATAAACAAAATGTTTTAAGAATATGATTATTCTACGGATTAGGGTTCTTAGTTTTGACATGATATATTATTTTAAATACCTTTTATTAAATTCATTTTTGTTAAACAATTTCATATAATCAAATTTGTTCATTGATTTTGATATTTCTTTATTAAGGATGTTTTTTTCTCCTTTAATTAATGCTGATAAATAGCCGGAAAAATAGGCAATAGTATTTAATATATATGGGTAAGTTCTCATTTTAAAAATAGAACGCATTAGAGAAAGACCAAAAGAAGCTCTACGTTGACGTGCAGCATATCCATTATTAAAATTCAGTTTTAAAGGTTTATAAGCTTTACTTGTTGGTCTATGATGAATAACTTGTAATTCTATTGAATAAACATTCCATTTATAATAACGAGCTTTAAACTCGTCTATACCATCCCAGTGCAATACAGGCATAAAGCCTTCAATTTCATCGAAGCAAGTTTTTCTAATACTTTTTAATGCTCCTCTAACATGATACATTGCCGCTTTTTCTCTAACTAAAGCATTATTTTTTTCAATATAACAAACGCCTCCGCAAATACCTAATTTAGGGTTGTTCTTAAATTCTTTTGCGATTTCTTCAAAATAGGTTGTTGGTAGTGTTAAATCTGCATCTAATTTAGTAATAAAGTCGTAATCTTTGAACTGTATATGCTTATATCCGTCATTAAAAGCACGAACTACTTTACCTCCGCCGTAGCGTTGTTCTTGTTTTGTTTCACGTTTAATTAATTTTATCCACGGATATTTTTTAATATACTTTTCAATTATCTCAATCATATTATCGGTAGAACCATCGTCTACAATAATCCATTCTTGTGGTAACAAAGTTTGAGCAACAACACTTTTTATAGTATTTTCAATATATTTACTTTCGTTTTTTGCGGGTGTTATTATTATGTGTTTCATTGGGTTTTATTTTTGTCTTTTTATTACAAAGTTATTATAATGCGTTCCTTTATCTAATTTTAAATGTTGGTTTTTTATATATAGAATATTAATTAATAAAATTGTTATACCAAACAACTCGTTAATTCCACCATAATTAAAGATAACATTTGAAATTTGAGAGAGAAATAAGCCTAATAAAATAGTTATAAGAATATATTTTTCGTCAGGGAAAAATGTAATTTTCTTTAATCTGCTTATTAAAAAATTATAAAAAATCAGGAAGAATCCTAATCCAAAAAATCCAGAGTATAATAAAAGTTCTACAATATAGCTTTCCGCTACACCTGTTCTCTTGTCAAAATCTTCATGGTCTTCATTTTTATTAAGTTTATACCCGTAACCAAAATAAGGCTTTTCTATAAAAAGTTTAAAATATTTCTCCCACATATATATTCTATACTTGAAACTATTTGGTACAAAATCTAAATTTCCATAATTTTCTATAACCGTTGATTCTACTGTTTGTCCCTGAATTCTAGCATCTAAAGTTTCTGTTAACTGATTTCTTATATTAGGAATTAATAAAATCAGGGATGATAAAATTAATATGTAGAATCCAATTTTTAATATTTTAGTGGGGTTAACCTTGCTTTTCCATAACCAATAAAAGAACATAAACAAAAACGTAAATATTGAAGAAAAAGAGGCTGTGAAAAGTAAAAAGATTAATAGTATTACAAAAGAATAAATATATTTATTCTCTTTAAGTTTAAAAAATAAATACAACGAAAAAATTGCAGATATTGCAAATAAAATACCAGCTCCATTAGTTCCACCAACTGTTGCTTGCATTCTAAGTGCATTACCTTTTAATGTTGATACAAATGGCCATGTGTCTTCAATAAATTGATAAAAAAAAGGTGCTTTTAACAATCGCAAAACCCCAATACTTCCAGAAATAAACATACTCCATACATAAGAAGAGGCAATCGTTATAAAAAGATTCTTTTCAGAAATGTTTGATGTCAAGTATATAAAATAAAAAATTCTAAATATCATCCATATTTTTAATGGTAAAATTTCTCTAGCAATACTAAATCTTGCTATATCTTCACTAAAATCAATAAGATTAGCAAATAAAGGTATTATAAAAACAGTTATATAAAAAAAGAAAAAAACTTTATCGCCCCATGTAATGGTAATAAATTGTTTTTTTTTTGTTAAAAAGGAAATAAAAATGACTAAAAAAAATGTAAAAAGAATTATTAATTCGTGTGGCAAACGACCAAACATTGAATACTTTTCGTTTAGCATACCTCCTATTATATAAGAGAATATTAGAAGTGGAATTATTTTGTGATTACTTCTTTTTGTAAAAAGAATCATTAAAATATACCCAAATATTAATATAAAAAGCAAAAGTATCATATTCTGGTTTTAAATATTTGATTTAAATTAGTTTCAATCTTTTTTAAATACATTTTTTTTAGAACTCATTATTAATTTTTTTAAATTGTAAAATCCATTATTGCTTATACCATTTAATATTGTATATGTTTTTTAAAATTTGTTTCATTTAAAGTTTTAAATCATTCAAATATCTTATTGTAGCACCTTCCCAACTTGGCATTTGCCAAGAGGTGATATTATTAAACAGCGTATTATCTAAAACAGCATATTTAGGTCGTTTTGCTTTAAAATTAATACTATCAAGATTTACTGCTATAATATCGCCTTTCCAGTTTATTTTTTTTAAAATAAATTTTGCCCAGTTTAGTTTACTTGTTGGGGTATTACTAATATGAAAAGTTCCTATTGCATTTTCTTGTACCAATTTAATAACAGCTTGTACTAAATTGAATGTATAGGTTGGCGAAGATACTTGATCTTGAATAATTTCTAATTTATTATTTTGCTTACTCCATTCTATCAGTTTAGTAATAAAATTATCTTTTCCTCCAAAAACCCAAGAGCCTCTAATTATTATATAATTATCATAGCTGTCTCTAATTGCTTTTTCTCCAAAAAGTTTACTGCTACCGTAAACAGATAATGGGTTAGGTTTATCGTACACACAGTATGGCGAGTCTTTTTGACCATCAAAAACATAATCTGTTGAGAAATGAATTAGCTTAGACTTATTTATTTGAGCAATCTCTGCAAGATATTTAACACCAAAATAGTTTGTGTTAAATGCATCATCCTTTTCTGTTTCTGCTATATCAACTTTATTATAAGCCGTGCAATTAATAATTATATTATACGAATTCTGTTTTGCTAATTCAAATAATTTCTTTCTATTAGTAATATCCAATTCTTTACGATTATAAGCATGCACTTCATAATCTAACAAATTTTTGAAATAATGTACAAATTCTTTACCTAACTGACCATCTTTACCTAATAATAGAATTTTAATTTTCATAATTTAAAATATTCTTTAAAACTTGGTAGTATTTTATCTCTTTCCGATATTTTAGGGCTTTGAATCTTAAACTCTTGCAATTTCCAATTAATATTTATGTTTTTATCGTTCCACATAATACCTTTGTCGAACTCCGGATAAAAGTAATCTGTAGTTTTATAAAAAAAGATAGTGTCATTTTCTAAAGATAGAAAAGCATGCCCCATACCTTTAGGCATAAACACCATACGAGGATTACTTTCTTCTAACAAAAATGTTAGGTGTTTGCCAAAAGTGGGAGATTCTTTTCGGAAATCTACAACTACATCTAAAACTTTACCCGACATTACCGAAACTAATTTGCCTTGTGGGTGTTGTTCTTGAAAATGAATACCTCTTAAAACCCCTTTTTGTGATTTTGTCCATTTGTCTTGTACAAACTTTACTTTTAATAAGTCTGACAAAACTTTCTGATTATACGCTACCGTTAAATGCCCTCTTTCATCACCAAATCGTTGAGGTGTTATAATTTTAAGTCCTTCTATTTTTGTATTTTCAATTATAAATTTATCGTCCATTATTGTTTATTTCCTTTCTTAACAGTATGTTTAAATTTCAATACTGCAAAGTTAATTTCTATTGTTGTTTCACACTCATTAGTTTGTAAATCGTTATCTAAAAGTTCTGATATTATTTCACCTGATTTTTGCATAAGCGATTGTTGCTTTTCTTTTGGTGGATTAGCAGAGAGTTCGTTTATTGTACTTGTTAGTTCTTTTACTTTTGCAAATGTTTCAATAATTGCAATTGTAGTTTGAGTTGCAATTTTACTTTTCAGAATTGTAGCAAGCATATACAATCCTTTTTCTGTAAATGCTTTTGGTAATTTTATTTTACCACCTTGCAATGAAGTCGAAAATTTCGTCTTCATCATATCCCACTCATTTTTATTAAGTTGGATAACATAACCATCAGGAAACTTTTCTTTATTATTTTTTACGGCTTCGTTTACTCTTTTTGTTTCTACACCATATAAATCAGCAACATCGCTATCTAAAATAACTTTTTGTTCTCTAACTATAATAATTTTATTTTCAATTTTTTGTATATCCATAATTACTCTTTATTTTTAAAAAGTGCATAATCGGATATAACCATTTCAGAAACTAATTCTTCTAAAGTTATTTTTGCTTCCCAGTTTAAAATGTTTTTAGCTTTAGTAGGGTCGCCAATTAATAAATCTACTTCTGTGGGTCTGAAATAACGAGGGCTTACCTCAACTAATATTTCGTTGGTTTGTTTATTAATTCCTTTTTCTTCAACACCTTTGCCTTCCCAAACTATTTCTATATCAAGAGCTTTAAATGCTAATTCTACAAAAGTTCTAACGGTATATGTTTTGCCGGTTGCTAAAACAAAATCTTCGGGTTTTTCTTGCTGAAGCATTAGCCACATACCCTCTACATATTCTTTTGCATGCCCCCAATCTCTTTTTGCATTTAAGTTTCCTAAATACAACTTTTCTTGTAATCCTAATTTTATTCGAGATGCACCCATCGTTATTTTTCGGGTTACAAAGGTTTCTCCTCTTCGAGGTGATTCGTGGTTGAACAAGATTCCGTTAACCGCAAATAAATTATAAGCTTCTCTATAATTTTTTACTATCCAATATGCATACATTTTAGCTACTGCGTATGGCGAACGAGGATAAAACGGAGTAGTTTCTTTTTGAGGAATTTCTCTAACCTTTCCATATAGTTCGGATGTTGAGGCTTGATAAAATTTTGTATTTATCCCTGTTTCTTTTATGGCATCTAAAAAGCGTAATACCCCTAAACCATCTACATCGGCAGTATATTCAGGCACTTCAAACGATACTTGCACATGCGATTGTGCTGCTAAATTATAAATTTCATCAGGTTTTACTTTTTCTAAAATACGATTAAGGTTACTCGAATCGGTTAAATCTCCATACATTAGCTTTATAGCCGGAGCTTTCGACATATCTTTAATGTATTTATCTAAATATAAATGTTCTATCCTTTCTGTATTAAAACTGCTCGAACGCCTCACTATCCCATGTACTTCATATCCTTTTTGTAAAAGCAATTCTGCTAAATAAGAGCCATCTTGTCCTGTTATTCCTGTTATTAGTGCTTTTTTCATACTAATTAATTAAATATTCTAATAAGTTTTGTTTTTCTTTACTTATTAATTTATTAAACTCTTCTCTATTATTAATTGCATTTTGTTTTAAAGAGTTAATATTTATCTCCAAATTTTCAATTTTTGCTAAGATAGTAAAAAGTTCATTATAGTTATTAAACTTTATTAATTGAGAATCGAAACCTGTTAATATATTTTGTTGTGTTGGAACTATTACGGGCTTTGCGTATTTGTATGCAATAAAAGAAATACCCGATTCTTTAGAAATGCCATAAAATTCTTTTATTCCCCTAGCTGTTGTTTCTAAAACAATATTAGAAAACACGAAATCTGAAGTTTCAATTTCGTTATCAAACTCAGCTGTAGGAACAAATTTTTTCCAATAATGTATTTTGTTATTGTATTTATTATTTATTTCTTCGATTAAATTAAAAACATTTAACTCTTTATCTTTTTCAATTCTTCCCAAAAACTTAAATATTATTTTAGAATTTTTATTTTGTTCGTAATACTTTTTAAGTATATTAAGCAGTTCTATATAATTTCTTCTTTTACTTGAAATTACTCCGGGTATAACAATATTAATTTCAGCTTTGTTTAATTGTTTTTTTAATTCAATTTTTTTATTATCCTCATCGAAAGAAAAAAAGAAAGCTTTTTTGTTCGATTTCGTTTTTTTGTAATGTTCAACAACATTTGGTGCTATGGCTATAACAGAATTGAACTGTGAGAATAGTTTATTACGAAAGAACCAATCGATAAAATTTTTGCTAAAAATATTAGTGTTTAATTTAGTCCATCGGTTAATATTGTGTAATATTATTAACTTTTTTTTATTCAGAAATTTAATTTTTCTAAGATATAAATATGCGCTATTATATTCGTCGCTTATTAAAATATGGTGAGAATTTATTAAGTCAATATTTTTTTTAAACACATCGTATATTAACGAGTTATCTATTATTATATTTATATTTTTAAGTACAGGGGGGGCTATTTCGTTAACTATTTTATCTCTTGATAAAAATGTTATTACAGTAAAATGTTCTTGTAAAAACAATAACATATTTTGATAAAGCGTATGATGATTTACGGTTTGCCCAATTAGTATTATACTTTTATCTTCCAACCTTTATAAATTTATCAATATTAGTAAAATTTTTGGCTTCTTTTCTTAATTTTTCCAAATCCCAATTCCACCATTTTATTTGTAATAATTGTTGTATTTGGGTATCGGTAAAACGCTTTTTTATAGGTTTAGCTGGTAATCCACCAACAATGGTATATGGTTCTACATCTTTTGTAACAACAGCACCTCCTGCTATTACTGCTCCATCGCCTATATGTATGCCGTCCATTATCATAACATTATTACCTATCCAAACATCGTTTCCTATTTCGCAAAAGTAGCGTTTTTCTTTGTCAATATATAAATGTTCGTCGAACAACTGTTTGTTTACAAAGCTTAAGCCATTTTGTTTATTTACAGAATAGAAACTTGGGCTTATTGACACAAAATCTTTTGTAGGATGCACACCTAATCCTGTTCTTACATTTCCGCCTATGGAACAAAACCGACCTATTTTGGCACCACCAATTATAGAACCGTTGGCAATATAAGAGCCTCGCCCTAAAAACGAACGAGCTATTCGCACATTGTCTTGGAGTGTGTTGTAGCCTTCGAATACCGTTGTATTATCTATTTGGCAGTGTTTGCCAATAGTAATATTATTGTATTTTTTTTTAATTAAAACACGAATAATTAATTGTTTTATACTATATGGGATTAGTTTTTTTATTTGCATAGTTCTTTAATTATTTTGGGGTATTTAACTTTGTTATTAGAGTTCTCATTAAGATATTTAATATACATTTCTTTGGTTTTTTTTTGGGTAAAATTTAATAAGTTTATAAGAGACAATACTTTGTTACCTTCTTTTGCAAAATACGATAAAGATGAAGATTGTATTCCAATTATGTAATCGAAGCTGTCAACATCTAACAATTCGGCAGGTATTTCTTTTGGAATAATAGAGTTGCATATATTACTAATTTCTTTAGAGGAACCTAAACTGGGATGTCCTTTAATAAAAACTTTAAAGCCTTGTTTTTGCAGAAATTCAATTATTTCTGTTGTTTCAGCAATATAATTTTTAAATAAATTATAATTACTTAATTCTGATTCGAAAAACAACACAGATTTCGTTAAATTGTTTTCTGTTTTATACAAATACGGTTTAAAAATATCTTGATTTATTTTTAATGGTAATTGCGATTTAATATTGTATTTTTTATAAGGAAACAGTAATCGCTTAACGCTTGTTTCTGTGGTGTATTGTAGTTTTATATTTGTTATTAAATATAATTGCAACAATTGTATTTTCTCTTTAAAATCGTATTGTGTTTTTCCCTCTTCGGGAACAGCAAGGTAATGTTTGTAAAAAATAAATTTATTTCGTTTATAGAGCTTACTAATAAAAAAGAACGAAACCCAATCGAACCAGATAGAAAAAAAATAGATTGTTTCGTTTTCTTTTTTGAGAAACAAGTTCCGATAAATTTTTCTTAACTTTTTTCGTGTTGTAATTATACTTAATGGGTTTTTAATAGATAAATTAAAATCGTATGGAATAAACTCTAAGTTGTCCAGTTTAAGATTAAGCGATTTTATATATTTATATATGTTTTCTACATTAATACAATATATAGAAATATTTGCCTTTTCGCTATACTTATGATACAGTGCAAGGGTATGTATAACATCTCCCGGTGCTTGACAAAATATGCTAATCTTATCTTTATTCATTTATTTTTGTTTTAGCATGGCTTTAATCTTATCGAAAAAGACAAAATAAGCTATAACCGTTAAAATTAATACAAATATAGCTTTAATAATTATAGTTTTTATTAAAGAAAGTTCTATTAAATAAAAAATCCATTGTATGGCTATTGCTATAATTACTACAGCAAATATATTTAACCATTTTGTTTTAATGTGATAGTATTTTTTTGCGTAAAAGTATTTTACACCGGCAAATATCATAAAAGATAATATAGTGGCATAGGCAGCACCATATATGCCATAAACGGGTATTAACAAATAGTTTAGAATAATATTTACAACTGCACTTGCCAAAACAATAAACATAACTACTGTTGTTTTCTTTTTTTGATAGATAGACAAATTGAAAAGCCCTGCTATTTGACTTATTAAATAGGCAAAAGAAATTAAATATACTATTTTGTATGCTTCTAAATAAGCCGGTTTAAAAAGCAATTGCATTAGTTCGCGTGCAAAAAAGCTAATCATAAAAATAATAAAAATTAAAGCATAGATATAAGTTGTGCTGTATTTAGAAAGTTTAGCTTTTGCTTCAACCTGATTATCGGAACTTGCTAAGCGGTAAAACACAGGATTATAAGCCATGTTAAAAGCACCTGCAACAATTAAAACCAAACCTGCAATTCTATAACCCAGCGAATAAATTCCAACTTCCGACATAGAAAAATAATGCTCAACAAATATTCTGTCGGATAGGTTTAGTATCCATGCCGAAAGTAATGAGGGAATCATGGGTAAACTGTATTTTAAGCTGTTTTTTAAATATTCGAAATTAAATTTAAAATTAATAGCTTTTATGGCAATGTAAATAAATACGGGTAAGGTAATAAGATTGCCTAACATTAAGCCTTGTAACCAACCGCTTGCTCCGGCTTTTGCGAAAACCACAAAATACAACACAAAGCCTGTATTTGCCACAAATTGCAATAAAGAAAGCGAAATAAAATGGACTGCTTTTTCGTTTATTTGATAATAAATTTTAGGTATTATTGAATATATAGAGAAAAACGAAGTTAATATAGCAAACGAATAGTAGGGGTAAAAATCGATTGTTGAATATATTTGACTTACCAAATTGTTAAAAACAAACAGAGAAGCTAATATTAAAACAGATATAGCAAATAAAGAAATAACTATAGTGCTTAAATATGTTTTTTTGTCTTCGTCGGTCTTGTAATCAAAATATAAACGATATACAGAACGGTCAACTGCCAAAGTAAAAAATATAGCTAAAATTGTAGTTAGCACCTGCATAGACTGCACAATACCATAGTCGGCAGTTGTTAAATATGCCGTATAGATAGGCAATAAAAAAAAATTGGCTATTTGTGGAATAATATTGCCAATGGTATATAATGAGGTGTTTTTAATCAGTTTGCTCATTCAAAAAAGTCTTTTAGTTCCGAATAAACAAATGTATTACCTTTTGCATTTGGATGATAGCCATCCGTGAAAATTATCTCATTAGTTTTTGATGAATCAAGAGGATTGATAGAATTTACAAATGGGTATTTCTTTTCCAATTTATCGTAAACTGCGTTATACTTTATTACATTTTTTATTATTTCCGGATTTTTATCTACCATTTCTTGAGAAGGTATTGCTATCTTAATAATTATTAATTTTTCTATGTTTTGATTTTTACATCTTTCAAAATAATTGATTAAATTATCTTCAAATTTTTTTAGACTTACATAAGTATTAGCTGTATTTCTTTTGCGTGTTGTTTTTATTAACTTAATATAAATATTGGCAATCTTTTTGGGTAGATGATTTACAAGTTTTGTTTCCATTCCTTGTTTTAATAATCGTGGGGCACAATCTACAATACCTAATTGCAGAATAATTATATTTGGTTTATAATGCTCTAAACAATCAGCTCCAAAAGGATATTTTTCTGCTGTATTTTTATCTCCTCCACCTTCTTGAACTAAAATATTTGTTGTTATTCCTCTTTTAAAAAAAGAGATGAAATCTATATCTTGAAAATAATGTTTAAGTAAATAAAACCAAGTATTCTCATATTTCACATCCTCACCTCTGGGTAAAGTTAAAGAATCGCCTATGCAAAGTATTTTTTTCATTTTAGAAGAATATTTTAAATTATTTTACTATTAAAGTATAGTTTATTTCTTTCGCAATACCTCCATAAAGTATTGGTAATTGACTTCTGCTAAATAGTACAATATTTATTTTATCCATTAAACTTAAAATGAGTTATTAAAAGACCCAAAAGTACACAAATAATTGATAATTGGCAATTAGTAATTAATAATTAGTAATGTGTAATTAGTAATTGCTTATTTGAGCGTTTATATTTGTGCTAATTTCCCGATATATCGGGACAAGTTGAGTAATTTGTGGTTAGTTCTTTTTATTTAACCACAAAATTTCACTTATTTTCTCAAATTTATTATTTGCTTTCGTGCTAATATCTTGATATATTGGGGGTAAGTTGTGTAATTTGTGGATATATGTTTTTTGTCCACAGATTAATGGGATTAACACGGATTGTTAATTTGAGTTTTTAACTCCTAATATTTATTTGTTATTCTGTAGTGAGGCTATTCTCCCTATTGCCCTTGCAATAACAGGTATTTACAAAAATGCTTTTTCTTGTTTTAAAGAAGGAATTAATGTCTTATCGATTTCTTTTGCGAACCCTATGGCTTTTTTCTTATTGTTTTCAAATTCAGTATTAATTTTCTTCATTATTTCTTCCGGAACACCTAACTGGATTTTATCAGAATTAATTAATCTAATTTCGGGTTTATTTTTTAAAATATCCAATACATCAACCAAAGATGGGACATCCTCTGTTTTGAAGCTTTTGTAAATAGTTCTAAAAAATTTGTAATCTTCGGGGTAATCTAATGTAATTCTTTGTTTTTCGTCGAAAAGAGCATTTTCTACTTGTAATTCTGCCACATTAAAAAAATCGGGGCGGTTGATAAACGGTCCCCATATTTCGGTATCAGATTGTTGCTTCATAAAGTTTACAACTTCTAAAGCTTTTACATCGAGCATGTAAGTTCCACAACCAATGGGTAAACCTTTAGTATTAATAAAATCGTGTTGCTCTTTTTTATACATATCTACTAATAAACCTGATGTGTAAATTGAAAAGAGAGGGTTATCGGCTGTTATACTTACAAAAGCATCATAGCCATAATATTTTGCAGCACACAATAGGCGTTCCAATACATCGTCTTCGGAACCTGCATAAAACTGTATTTTGTTAGATAAAGCATTGTTGTAAAGAATTGAGTCTTGAGTGTTTATAGATGTGCATAATACAATCCCATCAATACCTTTAACCTGTTTTGCTCTTTCTATAACTCTATCTAATACTGTTTTTCCATTTAAGTCTAAAAGTATTTTTTGTTTTAAACGTGAGCTTTTTAGTCTGGCAGTAATAAAAAAACCTATTTTCATAATTAATTAGTTTTATTCAAAATCGTTACTATTTAAACAATGTCCCAAAGTTAAATCTTTTGAAATTTTTTCGCCTACTTTATCTAAAATATTTAATTGTGATAAATCGGAACTTTGCCCTGTTCGTTTAAATGTAAAATGTTCTTTTGTGAATTTTTCTCCTTTTTTTATATCTTTAGAAAGAATAGCTGCTTTTTTGTTTGCTCCAAAGGTAGAATACGATTTTTCGCCTGCGTTTAATTTTAGTTTTGCATCGCCATAGGCTTGTTCTACTACTTTTAACTTTTCGGCTATTTCGTTAAACATTTCTATGCTTATAGCGGCTTGCCAATCTATTCTATCTTTGCCATAAACAGTTGTAACATGCTTTTCTATGTATTGCATTCCCAAGTTTGCTCCCAACAATGTAATTAAAATATTATTTTCGTTATCCCAAGCGGTATGGTCGGCATAACCGTGTTCGTAATTGGGGTAGAGTTGCATTATTTTTAACACTTTACCAAAATTTATATCTTCGTATTTTGTTGGGTAGTTTTGGAAACCGTGCATTAAAACCATATTCTTTGTTTCAAAAATACTTATGGCATTTTCTATTTCGTATAAATCGGAACCTCCTACTCCTAATACAACTTTTGTATCAGAATTAATTTTTAAATTTAGATGTTCAAGTAATTCTATATCGTTAAGGCAAACCGAATGTATTTCTACTATTTCGGGATTGTATTTCATGCCAAAATCAATGGCTTTTTTGTCGTTAAACAAAAGCATTAGTTTTTTCTTATACTTTAATGCTATATTTAAAACCTCGTCCCATTGCTGTTCTGTAAACATTCTATCTACCATCCACTGGTATCCGGGGTGGTCTGTGTGTACATATTCATCTACATCTAAAGAAATATGGAATTTAATAATTTCTGTTTTTGTCTTTGTAGATATCTCTGTTATTAAATTCTTAAAGAATTCGAAATCACCATCATGGTGCCAAGCTGTTTCTGCAATTAATTTCATGTCATTTTTATTTTTAGAACAATTTTTTTAACCTTACTTTTTTCTTTGTTTATTACACCGGGCAAATGTAAATCGTTTGGAAATAATATTGCAAACATACCAGTGTTAAATTGTATCTGACTTTTTGCTTTGCTTGTTTGGTACAAAATATAATCTTCTTCTGTATTATAATGGGTATGTATTTTTTGTTGATTAAATAACTCATACTCTATCAATTCCGAACCTTCCAAGATATATTGAAAATCGATATAAGTTTTATGAGCTTCCAAGATTTCTAATTTGTTTTCTTGTGTTTCGTATGCATTAACTAAAACAAACATATTTTCGTTTATTTCGTGTTTGCCCGTTTCCATTTCTAAAAAGTTGGTTTTTTTAATGTATTCTATGGCGTTTTTAATATTTTCCGATACCATGGCATACATGTCTATGTTTTCTATTTTATCTATTATCATATTTTTTATTTTTTATCATTCTTCCCTTTCAATCATTAAGAAGTTAAGTTTATTAATATTTTTTGCTTAATGTTACTTAATGCCTTAATGGTTTTATATTTAAACGTTTATTTTTGTTACTCTTTTTCCAATTTAGAAGTATAGATTATTAAGGTTTCTTTCGTAATATTACATTAATGATTTATAATTTAATCCCAATTAATATGAGCAATATCCATTTGAGCTTTATCAAAATCTTTATGTTTACCTATATCTAACCAATAACCTCGAATAGGATAATGAATTAGTTTCATATTTTTTGCTATAACATCTTCCATAAAATCGGTTGCATTATAAACTTTGTTTTGGGGAACTAAATTTAATAATTCTTTTTTGAAAAGATAAATACCTGCGTTGGCATAATGTGTATAGCTTGGCTTTTCTTTTAATGATTTTATATTTCTATCGTCGGTTTCAAATACTGCATAGGGTAAATTTACTTCATAAGGTATTGATGCAACTAACATATCGGCACTCTTATCTATAAAAGTTTTATAAAAATCTTCGTAATCAATATTTGTTAATAAATCAGAATTCATGAGCAATATAGTGTCGTTTTTATAATCTTCTATCAAACTTAAAGCTCCTGCTGTTCCTAACATTTGTGGTTCAATAACTGTATCGAAATTGATTTCCTGATTGTAAGTATTACAATAATCAATAATTTGACCGGCTAAGTAATTTAATGTTATATGCTGGTCTACAATCCCATATTGATAAAGTCTATCAAAATTGTAAGCTATAATTTCTTTATTCCCTACTTTTAATAGTGGCTTTGGTGTGTTTTCTGTCAATGGACGTAATCTTATACCTTCTCCTCCTGCCATAATAACTGCATCTATTGGCAAAATAGACTTTATTTCGGTAAAATTATAAATTCGCAAAAGCTGCCCTTGTCTATTTAATAAAGGAACTGCTTTTAATTTTCTTTTTCTAAATTCTTTTAGTTTAGAAAAATTATCAGCACCATCGGTTAAAAAACTAAAATCTTTAAAAATATATTTTGTTAGTTCATCTTCCAATTCTAACCCATTAATTATACCTCTACGTATATCACCATCAGTAAGGGTTCCTACTACTTTTTGGTTTTCATTCAAAACAAAAACTGTTTGTAAAGAAGGTAGAGTATTTAGCTTTTTCAATGCATCAATTATACTTGCATCTATCGTTATTGTATATTTTAAGATATTCTCCATTGTTTACAAAGTTAATTATATTTTTTACCATTAAGAAGTTAAGTTTATTAAGGTTACTTTCTTAATGTTGTTTAATGCCTTAATGGTTAGTATTATTTAACATTTATATTTTTCACCATTTAGAAGTTAAGATAATTAAGAGTTATTTTCTTAATGTTACTTAATGCCTTAATGGTTATTATTTTTCAACATTTATCTTTTTTTACCATTAAGAAGTTAAGTTTATTAAGGGGTGTTTCTTAATGTTACTTAATGCCTTAATGGTTAGTATTATTCAGGTAACGCACTAAAAACCTCATTAACAAAAGGCTTCATTGTTTTTGTAATATTATCGGTATAAAAATTTATTAAAAGTCCTTGCGGTTTTTTTAATAGTTTCATGTATGTTAGTAGTTGAGCTTCGTGAACAGGTAAAATATGTTCTATTGCTTTTAACTCCACTATTATGGTATTGTTGACTAATAAATCTAATCTTAAATCAACTTCCATATCTAATCCTTTATAACTTACAGGAACTTTAACTTGTTGTTTTACATTAAATCCTTTTGATTCTAACTCATATTTTAAACATGTTTCGTATACACTTTCTAACAAGCCTGGTCCTAATTCTTTATGTACATCAATGGCACAACCAATTATTTTATACGATAACTCTGTTACTTCTTTTTTTGTCATATTTTTATTTTTTTTCATTAAGAAGTTAAGGTAATTGATATTATTTTTATTAATGCATCTTAATGATTTATATTTTTTATTATTTCAACAATATGTTTTGCACTATTACCACCTCCATAAATATTACAATTTTTTGGTAAAGCACTATTTTCTATATCTTTTACAGCTTTTAAAATTCTATTTTTTTCAACAGGAACAGATATTATATTGTTAGTTAATATCCTCCCTTTTTGTCTATCTCCTAAATTTATGACCCATTTAGGAAAGTAAGCCGCTTCTACAAAACCACTTGATGTGTTGCCCAATAAAAAACTTGAATATTTCATGCAAGTTAGATATCCTTTCATACCAAAACTTTCTATTAGAATAATATTTTCTTTTCCTTTTGCAAACTGTTCCAACTCATGCCTTATCATTAATCCCATTGTATCTGCATTGGGCATGGTTATTACAATCTGGTGTTGTTTTTTTAATTCGTCAAATGATTTTATCAATTCTTTTATATAAATTTCATTCTTTTCTAGAGCTACTGTTTCCGGATGAAAAGTTGATAAAATAGTAGGTCTCCTAATATCTATTCCAAATTTTTCGTAGAATTCTTTTTTCGAAAATAATTCAACTTTTTTAAGATTATCGATACTTAATGCTCCAACATTAAAAATTTTATCGGGTTCTTGGTTTATCTCTATTGCACGTTTTTTATATTCATCTGTTGAAACAAAAAGATATTCAGACATTAAAGAAATGCTATGCCTATATGCATTATCTATAGCCCCAAGAGTAGTTTCTCCTGCATGCAAATGAGCAATTTTAATATTAAAAGGGGTCGCTGCAGAAACAGCAGCAAACATTTCATATCTATCGCCTAATGCAAAAACCAAATCTAAATTATTGTTAGCCCAGAAGTCAGAGAATTTATCTACGGTTAAAGCCATCGCCTTAGCAATATCTCTTGCGGTATCGCCTTGTGGAATGGTTTTTAATTTATATTTTACTTTAAAACCGGAATTAATTATTTCTTGAATAGTATATCCATGTTTCTCAGATACATGCGTTCCAAAAGCAATTATTTCAATTTCAAAAAATCTATCATTCGCTAACTCTTTTAATAAAGGTAAATATATCCCAAAATCAGCTCTTGTACTTGTTAATATTCCTATTTTCATTTTTGCTTTTTTACCATTTAGAAATTAAGATAATTAAGGGCTATTTTCTTAATGTTTCTTAATGTTACTTAATGCCTTAATGGGTTTATAAGGTTATCAAATCATCTTCATTAAAATCTTTCTTAGCAGTTTCTCCAATTATTTCATCCCAACGCATAGGCGAAATTCCAGTTCCCGGTCGTTTAACCGTAATATTTTCGTCTGTAAAGATAGTGCCTTTTTTAATATTTTGTTTAGCTACTATACTTTTTCTGGCTATTGCAATATTTTTAGTTTCAGATGGTGAGGGTTCTTTTATCCCGTTTCCCATTGCTTGTTCTATATTTCTGATTACTTTAACCATTGCAATTAATTCATCAGGTTCTAAACTTGCTTTATGGTCGGGACCTTCCATTGTTTTGTCAAGAGTAAAATGCTTTTCTATTACTGTTGCACCCATTGCAACTGCGGCGATATCCACTTCTATACCATTGGTATGGTCGGAATAGCCTATTTTTACACCAAATTCATCTCTAATAGTAAGCATGGCTTTTAGATTTACATCCTGCATTGGTGTTGGGTACTCTGTATTTGCATGAAGAATTGTTATTTGCTTTTTTTGCAATCCGTTGTTTAATAAAACTTGCAGAGCATCAGCAATTTCTTGTATATTAGCCATACCTGTTGACATAATTACGGGTAGTTTTTTACTTGCTATTTTTTTTAAATATGGATAATTTGTTATTTCGCCAGACGGTATTTTATATAATGGTATTTTTAATTCGTAAAGCAAATCGATACTTTCTAAGTCGAATGGTGTAGAAAGAAACATAATGTTTTTTTTATTGCAATAATCAATAAGTTCGATATGTGCGTTTTTGTCTAGTTCAAGCTTTTTTATCATATCAAACTGGCTTTCGTCTGCATCGGTAGTCTGTTTTTGATAATCTGCTTTTTTTGCATTTTTCGATATTGCTAATTCAGCTTTGAATGTCTGAAACTTCACATAATCTACGCCTGCTTTTACTGCTACATCAATAAGTTTTTTTGCTAATTCGATACTTCCGTTGTGGTTTACACCTGCCTCTGCTATAATAATTGTTTTATCCATTATATTATATTTTTTTTACCATTAAGAAGTTAAGGTTCAATAAGCGTTGTTTTCTTAATGTTACTTAATGCCTTAATGGTTATTATTTTATATTCAACATTTATCTTTTTTTACCATTAAGAAGTTAAGGTTCATTAAGTGTTGTTTTCTTAATATTACTTAATGCCTTAATGGTTATTGTTTTATATTCAACATTTATCTTTTTTTACCATTAAGAAGTTAAGGTTCATTAAGTGTTACTTTCTTAATGTTACTTAATGCCTTAATGGTTAGTATTATTTTATCTTCCGAGCCGGACTTCCAACATAAACTCCACTTTCGGTTATGTCTTTTGTAACAACTGAACCAGCTCCTATTATTGTATCTGATGTAATGTTTATTGAATGATTTATTACCGTATTACTTCCAATAAAACTATTTTTACCTACTTTACAATCTCCATTTATAATAGTTCCTGTTGAAATGTGAGTATTATTTTCAATTATAGTATCGTGTTCTATTAATGCTTTATTATTTATTATACAATTTTCATCAATTTTTGCACCTGTATTCACTATTGCTTGATGCATTATAATAGTGCCGTCTTCTATTTTTGCATATTTTGAAACATGTGCTAGCGGTGAAATAATAATAGGTAAATTACCATTATTTGATTTAATTATTTTGAAAAGTTTTCTCCTTAACTGAGGATTACCCAGATGACCAATTGTAATTAAAAAACTATATCCTTGTTTTGCATATTTTTTTATGTCATTATCATTTCCAACAACCTTGTACTTTAATATTGAATTGTTTAACTTGTCAGGTATATCTAACACACCAAAAATCTCAAACTTATTTTCTGTTTCAATTACATCAATACAAGCCTTACAATGTCCGCCACCGCCGACTAATATTATTTTTTGTTTATTCATTATTTATCACCTCCCAGTACCCTGTTTTACCAGAGACAAGTTTTTTATTTGATTTTTTAAACTACACTACTTGGTATATTTATAACTCTATCGGTTAGCCATTCTGCATTTTCTATATTTTCGCACTGGCAATTTTTAAACATTGGCAAACGGTTCATTAGTTCCCAAATCGGGCGTGTCATTACACCATTTTTGTTGGTATATTCTAAAAAATTATCGCGTTCTATTCTGTCTTTAAGAATAACTGCATTTAACCAATAGTTCGATTTTGAATTTTCAGGTTCTTTGCAGAATTTAATATCTGTATCTTTAAAAAACTGCTCATATTTTTCGGCAAGTTGTCTTTTAGATTTTATTATTTCGGCTAATTGCTCTATTTGAGCAACTCCAAGTGCAGCGGCTAAGTTAGTTAAACGGTAATTATAACCAATATAATCGTGCTCATAATTCCATTTATGCGGAATCTTTGCTTGAGTTGTTAAATGTTTGGCTAATTTTGCAGTATTCTCGTCATTGGTAATTATCATACCTCCACCACCGGTTGTTATGGTTTTGTTTCCATTAAAACTTAATGTTCCTATTTCCCCAAATGTGCCGGTATGCTGCCCTTTATAAAAACTTCCTAAACTTTCGGCAGCATCTTCTATTACAGTAATACCATACTCGTTACAAATTTCTATAATTTCATCAATACGAGTAGGATGCCCAAAAGTATGCATTGGCACTACGGCAGCAATTTTTCGTTTTGTAATTTTGTTAATTGCCTCAGTTTTTCCTGTTATAGCATCAACTGATTTTATGGTTTTCTGTTCTAAAAATTCTTTTAATTTTTGAGGGCTCAAACCCATTGTGTCTCTATCAACATCAATAAATACAGGCTTTGCTCCGGTGTATGATATTGCATTTGCAGTTGCTATAAATGTAAGCGGCTGCGTTATTACTTCGTCGTCTTGTTTTACGCCTGCTAATTGCAATGCAATGTGCAATGCCGCAGTTCCGTTTACTGCTGCCACTGCATATTTTACACCGGTATATTCGGCAATTTTTTGCTCAAATAAATCAACAAATTTCCCAACACTCGAAA
The DNA here is from genome assembly GCA_947311115.1 of uncultured Bacteroidales bacterium. Taxonomy (GTDB): domain Bacteria; phylum Bacteroidota; class Bacteroidia; order Bacteroidales; family JAFGXI01; genus DYMG01. The sequence continues at coordinate 36,794 of CAMZKE010000093.1, forward strand.
CAAATGTGCTGTCAATACACTCATTCAAATACTTTTTTTCGTTACCACGAAATCTTGGCTCATGCAATGGTATAAAGTCTGTTGTATTGTATATTTTTTGTATGAAATTTATAAGGTCTTTCATTTATTTTACATTTTACTATCAAGAAACTTGCCTGTTTCCATATGATTAAAATTAGGTAGCATTAAATTAAACAATTCCTCTATTTGTTTCTTATCCCATTTTTTTTGAGCTAACAAATTATTTATTTCTGTTTCAAATTTTTGAAGTTTTGTTTCATCATAATTTAATTCATTTTTTATAATCCCCAAATTTTGAAATCTATTCATATCAAGTTCCTCGTTTTCTGTAAAAAATTCCTCAAAATCTTTTTCACCGGTAGTATCGCTTTTTGTAAAAAGGCAAGGCCACTGTTTTTTGTTGGTATTTGTTTTTGCAAAATAACGGGCTTCCTCTTCAGTTTTACAAATGTATGGTTCCAAACCTTTTTGGTTAAGATATTTTATTGCTATTTCTGAGAAAGTAATTAAATGTAATTGTTCGCTTAATTTAGGAAAAAATATATCTCTATTATCTCCAAAAATACACGACATTAAACAAAGCTCTCCGGCTTCTTGCGGAACAACAAAATAGCGACGAATATCGTTAGGTGCAACAATCGGTTGATTTTTCTTTAAACGCATATCAAAACCATGCAATAATGAGCCATCAGAAAATGCTACATTGGCAAATCGTGCCATTGACACTTCAATCTCTTTACTTCTACGATGCACAAACATTTCCATTATTCGCTTTGATGCCCCCATCATATTAACTGGGTTTGCAGCTTTGTCGGTAGAAACACAAAAGTATTTTTTTACATTTTGGTTTATTGCTTGTTGAAGGGTTTTATCTGTATTAAATATATTTGTATTTATCATCCTCATTAAAGTAAATACATCTTTTTCGCTTCTTACATGTTTTAATGCTGATAAATTTAAAACATAATCATATTTTCCATCAGCATCCCAAAATACATCGTATTCTTTTGACCCAATATCTATGGCAAAAGTTTGAAAATCGCCATTAATATAACCATAAGAACTTCTAATATCTCTTACAAGTTCAACCATATTATTCTCACTAATATCAACAACATGCAATTTTCTTGGGTTGCGTTTAAAAATTTCTTTTACAACAGCTTGCCCAATGCTTCCTGCACCACCAAGTACCAAAAATTTAGAATTTGAAACTATTTCTTTTAGTTCTTGGTCTTTGTTTTTAATATCTCCTGTAAATAGTAATTCTGAACGACCTATTAAATTCAACATAAGCTTTTTATATTTTATCCAAAAGTACACAAATAATTGATAATTGGCAATTGGTAATTAATAATTAGTCATTGCTTATTTGAGCGTTTACATTTGTGCTAATTTGAGTAATTTGTGGTTAGCTATTTTTTATTTGTTTATTAAAATTAATTATTTAATTTGTTTAACATTTCGTTAATATCAATATTTATTTTCGAAAAAGCAAACCATTTTTTACCCAAATCTTTTAACGATGCTCCTATATGGAAGAGTTCTTTGTTATCGATAATTAAAAACCTGTCGTGAGATTGTTTGTATGTTTTAATAGTAATTTTAGGGTATTGGCTGTTATGCTTTTCTATATCGAGTTTTAATTGCTTTGTAATATTAGATGTGTAAATTGCAGCTTTAATATTTTGTTTGCGTTTAGATAGCATTAACAAAACACTTTCGTCTATATAGTTATCTATTAGTATTATTTCTTTTTTTGCAGTTTTTATTAATTTAGAAACAAATGCATAAGCATCGAATATTTGTCCGTTGTAGAAAATGCCTTCGGTTTTTGGTAGGTTTGTGTTTAAAATTAAATCAAACTTTTTATCGTGCTCTGTTAATTTTTGCTCTAACTTGTCTATTCGGTTATTTATAGCATATCCTTTTAGTAAATAATCTTTTATAATTTTATTTGCCCATATTCTAAATTGTATACCTTGCTTTGATTTAACACGATAACCTACGGAAATTATTACATCTAAGTTGTAATACTCTACTTGATATATTTTACCATCTGATGCAGTTGTCGCAAATTTTGCGACAACTGCATCAGATTGCAACTCTTCCTTTATTGCATTGGCGATATGCTTGCCTATTGTTTTTATATCTCTATCAAATAAACTTGAAATTTGTCGCCTATTTAGCCAAACTGTCTCATCTTCTAACTTAACCTCAATAGAAGTAGATAGTTTGTCAGATTTATAGATTATTATTTTGTTGTTATTCATTGTTTTTATTTCATTCTAAAAGATATTTATCTTTAAACTCTTTTAAATCGGGTAAACTTGGCTGTGTTACTAATATTGGTTTGTTTATTTTTTTCATTAAAATTTTAGTTTTTTCAAAAGTACACAAATAATTGATAATTGATAATTGACAATTGAGTTTAATTAGTAATTAATAATGTGTAATTAGTAATTGGTTTTTGAGCGTTTACATTTGTGCTAATTTGAGTAATTTGTGGTTAGTTCTTTTTATTTAACCACAAATTTACACTTATTTTCTCAAATTTATTTACTATTTACTTTTATGCTAATCTCTTGATATATTGGGGTAAGTTGTGTAATCTGCGGTTAGTTCTTTTTTATTTGTTTATTAAAATTAAGTATTTAATTTTCTAATATTTTTTTTAATTGTTTCTTTTACTTTATGCCAACTAATTGTATCAAACATTTTAGGCATTACATCTTCGTCAGCATCGTCGAAATAGGCTAAACTTTTTAAGACTAAAAATACTGAACCATCATTATATTTTTGTTCATAAAACGATATTACTTCTTTTAGACTAAAATGTTTTAAAAGAAAATATATATCAATGAAATCTTTCATTGTTCCTCGTCCTGTAATTGCTGATAGTTTCATTGCGGCAATATCTTTCAAACCTGCCATTTTAATATCATCTTCAATAATATCATTTTCAAGCCATGGATATTCGTAATTTACTATATCCACCTTAATTTTATTAACAGTAAAGATATTAATATTTTCGGTGAAATGAATTGTTTTAACATTTCCTATTTTTTTTAATTCTTTAATAATTAAATCTTTATCTAGGTTAATTTTACCAAATAAATCAATATCTATAGAATTTCTATGGCCTAACTGTAGTGCTAAAGATGTTCCTCCAACAAGACGTAAAGGTTTAAAAACATCTAAATCCTGAATTTTCTTTAGAAGTTCCAATGTTTTTGTGTCGATTGTTCTATAGTGTAACATAAAAATTCCTTTTTTGGAGTCTCCGATATAACCGATAAGAATGCTAGTGTTTTTTTATCAATATCTTTTATTGTAATAGCATGTTTTATGATAGTTTTTAAACCATAGGTTTTTAATAATAATTTCCAATCGTTATAAAACCCATATTGTAATACTTTTTTTATAATAAATTTCTGATGTTTATCAAAATCAATTTGAGATATATCAGTATCCCAAAATAAATGAGACGAAAAACTTTTTATGTCTATAGTTTTATTCATTATTGCAAAGATAATAAAAACTTAAAATACAATACTTGGCATACTTTAGTATATAACCTTTTTTATTTTATCCAAAAGTACACAAATAATTGATAATTAGCAATTGAGTTCAATTAGTAATTGCTTATTTGATTTTTTGCATTTGTGCTAATTTGAGTAATTTGTGGTTGCTTTTTTTATTTAACCACAAATTTACACTTATTTTCTCAAATGTTATTATTCTACATTTATGTTAATCTCCTGATATATCGGAACAAGTTGTGTAAATTATTGCACACTTTACACCTGATGTGGCTTTTTTATTCATTTAGTATTGTTCATCATCTTCCAATACCAATCAATAGCTTCTTCTAAGCCTTGTTTAACAGAGTATTTAGGTTTGTAGCCAAGTAGTTTTTTTGCTTTGTCGATACTTGCAAGTGAATCGTGTATATCTCCAACCCTATCAGGTCCGTAAATACACTCTATTTTAGATATTTCCGGTTTGTATTTGCTTAAGTTTTCTTTTAATATTTTTAAAAGTGTGTTTAAATTTATGTTTTCGCCAAAAGCTACGTTGTACACTTGGTTTAGAGCCTCTTTACTATTAGTTAATGCCGCCAACTCATTCATTTGCACTACATTTTTTATGTATGTAAAATCGCGAGTAATACTGCCATCGCCATTTATTGTTGGTTGTTCTCCTTCAATTAATTGTTTTACAAACAATGGTATTGCTGCAGCATAAGCTCCGTTAGGATCTTGTCGTTTTCCAAAAACATTAAAATAGCGTAAACCTATAACTTCCATTTGGTAAAGATTAGCAAAAACATTGGCGTAAAGCTCGTTTACATATTTTGTTATTGCATAAGGTGATAATGGTTTTCCTATTTCATCTTCAACTTTTGGTAGTTTTTTACTATCGCCATAAGTAGAAGAACTTGCTGCATATATAAAACGTTTAACTTTAGCATCTCTACAGGCAACAAGCATATTTAAAAAACCTGAAATGTTAATTTCGTTTGTAGTAATTGGGTCGTTTATAGACCGTGGCACCGAACCAAGTGCTGCTTGATGAAAAACAAAGTCTTTTGCTTCAACTGCCTCTTGGCAAGTTTCTAAATTTCTGATGTCCCCTTTTATAAAAGTAAAGTTTTTATTACCGAAATGATGCTCTATATTTTCTTCTTTACCTGTAAGTAGATTATCTAAAACTGTAACTCTGTTGTTTTCAATAAAATAATCAACAAGGTTAGAACCTATAAAACCGGCACCTCCCGTAATTAGTATATTTTTGTTTTTTAATTTCATTAAAATTTTTAGTTTATCCAAAAGTACACAAATAATTGATAATTGGCAATTAGTAATTGTTTATTTGAGTTTGTATATTTAGACTTCAATAATTACAAAAACTAAGTTTGCTTGGGTGATTTGCTTGATTCCTTGCAACTTTTTAATCTCTTTAATTTCTCGTAATTATTTAGTTTTTAGTAAATTGAACAAATTGGGGCAATTGGTTTTTTTGATATGCATTTTTCTTTTTCTTATACTTCGTTGCAAACCATTTCATTATTCATATACAGCAGCATGGTTCTACGCCTTGTCTAGAAAATCGTATAAATAATACGTGTTAAAGATATACAATACGAATAATTAGCATTTTGGAGTTATGTGTAAAATTATGGTGGAACTTTAATAAGTTGTAAATTAGCAGTATATTGCAGTGCCAAATATTTGATGTAGTATGTTAAACAATTAATTGTATTATCTCGATAGTACTTATAAAAATTAAATCGCCTTTGAAAATTTCTGAAAATCTTGAATCGAATGAATTATTATAAGTCGCCTTAATAATAGGTGTTTATTGTTTTATTTTGTAAGAAATCAACTAATAAGTAATTATTAATTGTCCATTATTAATACTTTTTATATATTCGCAGATTATTTTATAACACTAAATTATTTAATTACAAATGGCAACATTAGAAAAAATAAGGAATAAAGCAGGTTGGTTAATTTCGTTGGTATTAGGATTAGCATTGTTGGCTTTTATTTTAGGTGACTTTTTGAAAAAAAGTAACAATAGACAAGGCGATACTAATATTGCAGAGGTATTAGGTGAAGAAATTCCTTATAATGAGTATCAAAGTAGATTACAAACTTTGACAGAGAATTATAAAGCAAATACCGGTAAAACAGGTTTAGACGATAAAGAATCGGAGCAAATGAGAGAGCAAACATGGGAAACTCTTATTAAAGATGTGGTAATGAACAATGAGTACGAAGAATTAGGAATTGATGTTTCGGCTGATGAACTTTACGATATGGTTCAAGGAAAAAACTTAGACCCAAGTATTCTACAAGCTCCAATATTTAAGAATAAACAAACAGGTCAGTTTGATAGAAACCTTGTAATTCGTTATTTAAAATATATTGAAAACGAAGCCGAAGAAAAAGATAGAATGATGTGGTTATCATTTGAAAAAGAATTGGAAAATAATAGAAAAATTACAAAATATAACAATTTAATAAAAGGAGCTTTTTATATCACAAAAAATGAACTTGCTATGAAAGTTGATGAGGAGGCAAAGAAAGTTGATATAGAATATGCTTTAAACCCATTTACATCTATCAGTGATAGTACTGTAACATTAACTGATGCAGATTATAAAACGTATTATGATGAGCATAAATATCAGTTTGAGCAAGAAGCGTCACGTACTATTGAGTATGTTACATATAATATTGTACCATCAAGCGAAGATATTAAAAGAATAGAAACTGATATGAACGAAATGAAGGAAGAGTTTGCAAATGCAAAAGACGGAATTCAGTATGTTAATATTAATTCAGATTTACCATACCAGCCAATAAATTATAAGCCGGGAGAATTAGATCAACAAATTGACACAATTATGTTTGCAGCTGACTCAGGCTTTGTTTATGGACCTTATATTGTTGATGGCAATGTATATAAAATAGCAAAATTAGTTGGTATTAAAATGATGCCTGATTCGGTTAAGGCTCGCCATATATTGTTGCAAGTTAAAACACAAGAAGAATATACAAAAGCAAAAGCTTTGGCTGATAGCTTAAAAACACTTATTGAAAATGGTGCTGACTTTGCACAGTTAGCAAAACAGTATTCTGCTGATAAAGGCTCTGCTGCTGATGGTGGTAATTTAGGTTTCTTTACAGAAGGTAAAATGGTTAAGCCATTCGAAGATTTTTGTTTTAACGCAAAAGCCGGTGATATAGATATTGTAAATTCACAGTTTGGAATTCATATTATTGAAGTAACAGAATTAGGTAAGTTAGCAAAAAGAGTAAATGTTGCATTTATTCAAAGAGAATTATTACCTAGTCAAGCAACTATGCAAGCAATATATGCTGAAGCAGGTAAGTTTGCAGTAGAAAATAATACTCAAGAAAAATTTAATTCGTATTTAGCTGATAACGATAATTTAACTAAAAAAATTGCATCTAACCTTAAAGAAAACGATAAAACTATTGCAGGTTTAGAATCGCCAAGAGAAGTTATTCGTTGGGCATATAAAGCCGAAAAAGGCGAAGTTTCTCACCCTTTCGAATTGCAAGGGCAATTTGTGATTGCAGTACTAACAGAGGTAAAAGAAAAAGGCACAGCTCCACTTGATGAAGTTAAAGAAGAAATTCAACGATTTGTAATGAATACAAAAAAGTTTGAAATGTTAGCACCTAAAATGAAAGGTGCCTCTGTAAACGAGATTGCATCGGCAATTGGTCAAGAAGTTAAAATAGCAGGGAATATGAATTTTAATGCATTCTCAATACCGGGAGCAGGTTTCGAACCAGATGTAATTGCAGTAGCAACAGCAATGAACGAAGGCGAAATGTCAACTCCTATTGAAGGCAGAGCCGGAGCTTATGTATTTAAAGTTACAAAAGTAATTAAAGATGATAAAGTTGATGAAAATCAGATTAAATCTAAGTTATCATTAGGATTTAAAAATAGAGTTTCTTATCAAGTATTTGATGCGTTAAAAGAAAATGCAAATATTGTTGATAACAGAGCCAAGTTCTTTTAATAAAATAAAAAAAGATAAAAAAAGGGATTGATATTTTATCAATCCCTTTTTTTTTATAACTTTATAAAAAAAACAATGAGAGTATTTTTGCTCATAAACTTCTTAATTTTAAGTGTATTATCTTACACTCAGGATTTTCCGTATAAAAAATTTACAATATCAGATGGCCTTGCACAATCGCAGGTAATAGCTCTCGAAATTGATGCAAAAGAACGAATCTGGGCAGGAACTAATGGTGGTGGAATAAGTATTTATGATGGAGTTTCATTTACCAATTACACCAATAAAGAAGGGCTAACTAGCGATTATATTTACTCACTTTTTAAAGACTCTAAAGATAATATATGGATAGGAACAAATAAAGGAGTTAGTTTTTATAGTAACGGTAATTTTCAAAAATATACAGATGGATTTAATGATAAAGAAATAGTATTTTCAATTACAGAAACAAAAACAAACGAAATTATAATTGGAACAAGTTTAGGTTTAAAAAAATTTAAAAATAATAAATTCGAGAAAATAATTACTAATTCATTAATCGATAGTAGTCTTATTTACAAAGTATTTGTTGATAATGAAAATAATATATGGGTAGGTACTCATGGCAAAGGTGTTGTAAAATATGATGGGCATAAAATAAAACAATACACCCAAAAAGATGATTTGCCATATAATACTGTACGGGTAATTTTTCAAGACCAAAACAACAATATAATTATAGGAACTGATAAAGGAAATTGTTATATAAATAATAAAAATAAAATATTATTCTCTAAAAAAAGAAATACCCAATCGTTTACCGATGGAATGTTGAGTAAGTTTAATAATGTTTTATTCGTGAATTATAATGGTTGGTTCACAGCCGGTAAAATTACAAATGGAATTGCAGAAAATTTTCAAACAGTTGAATTTTCTGAGAAATCATTAAGGCAAATTAAACAAGATAAAGAAGGTAATATTTGGATAGGCACAATGAATGGCTTAATTAAATTTGATTCGGAAATTAAATTTGCCACATATTTTTATAATTCTTCCGGTAAAGGTGGAGTTAATTCTTTTGCTGTATATGCCAACGATTCGTTCGCATTTATAAGCGATTATAGAAAAGGCATACGTGTAGTACAGAATAAAAAAACATATATATATAACAAGTTAAAATATAGGTTGTTACAAAATTCAGATAAAATTGTAGGTGGTAGAATTTTCTCTTTTGCCGATAATAAAAATGATACTTTATGGATTTCTACCTGGTCAGGAATAACAGGATTGAATATGAAGACAATGAAAACTGTTAATTATTCAAGTTCAGATAGATTAACAATTCCAAAAAAATCTCTTGAAGAAAAATTTAATCCTGTAACAAATACAAGCATAGTAAAACCTGATAGCTCAATATGGTTTGGAACAAAGGAGGGAATAATAATATACAAAAAAGGTAAATTTTCGTTATTAGCCGAAAAAAAGCAAGAATACAATATATTGAAAAATATTGAGATTATTAAATTACTACCTGATGCCAATAATGTTTGGGCAGCAACAAAAAACGGCATACTAAAAATAACTGATAACGGTATTGAAGAATATGGTTTAAGAGCTGGTTTTGTTGATACACAAGTTAACGATATGGCTATTGACTCTCTAGGCAATTTGTGGCTAAGTTCTCGCGAAGGATTATTTTTTTACAATAGAAAACAATTTGTGAATATATCATCAAAATATAATATAAATTTTGGCTCTATTTATATAATTCAAAAAGATAATCTTAATAACCTATATATTGGAACAAATAAGGGTTTAGATAAGTTTAGTCTTAAAGATTTTTATCAAAACCATACTATAATACTAACCCATTATGGCAAAGAAGATGGCTTTTTAGGAGTAGAATGTAATCGTGGTGCTTCGTTTAAAGATAACGATGGTGATTTATGGTTTGGTACAGTAAATGGTGTAGTGAAATATTTTCCTAATAAAGATGTGAAAAATAATGTAGAGCCGGATACATACATATCAAAAATTACACTTAGTTTAGGGAAAGATTCGTTATCTAAATACAGCGACGGTTTAAATAATGATAATTTACCAAATAATTTAGAATTAGCATTTAATAAAACTCACTTAACATTTCATTTTATTAGTACAAGTAAAAAAATACCATCAAAAGTAAAATATCAATATAAACTTGTGCCTTTAAATGAAGAATGGATTCCAATTAAAAATAATATTGCTGATTTCCCTATTTTACCTGACGGAAAATATACATTTAAAGTACGTTCTTGTAACGATGATGGCTTATGGGACAAAACTCCTGCAGAATTTAGTTTTATTGTAAACCCTCCTTTTTGGAAAACTTTGTGGTTTATTTTTACAGCTGTTGTGATAGGTATAATTATAGTTGTACTATATATAAATATTAGAGAACGTAAATTAAAAAAGGAGAAAGAAATTCTCGAAAATAAAGTAGCCGAAAGAACAGAAGAACTTGTAAAACAGAAAGAAATAGTTGAAGAAAAAGATAAAGATATTACTGATAGTATAAATTATGCACGAAATATACAGCACGCTCTTTTACCTGGCGAAGACGATTTTAAAAATAGTTTCGAAAACTTCTTAATAGTTTATAAACCTAGAGATATAGTTAGTGGTGATTTTTATTGGCTTACAACAAAAAACAAACGAACTTTTATTACTGCCGCCGATAGCACAGGACATGGTGTACCAGGTGCATTTATGAGTATGCTTGGCATGGCATTTTTAGACCAAATTGTAAGTAATGATGCGAGTATTAATGCTGCTGAGGTGCTAAATCAAATGCGTCAAAATGTTATGAGCTCGCTTAAACAAGGCACTAAAGGAAAATCAAGAGATGGTATGGATATGGCTCTATCTATTATTGATTGGGGAAATAATAAACTTGAATTTGCAGGAGCCAATAATCCACTATATATTATATCAAAAGATACTGAGAAAACCGTTTTTGTGAAAAATAATAACGTATTATTACATCCTAAAATTAAAGGAGCGAATTCGTATAATTTATTCGAGATTAAACCGGATAAAATGCCGATAGGCTATTACATTAAAACAGATGATTTTACAAATCATATAATTAATATTGTAAAAGGAGATATAATATTTATGTTTTCTGATGGCTATGCTGACCAGTTTGGTGGTAAAGAAGGTAAAAAATTTAAATATAAAAAATTTAAACAATTACTTCTTTCAATAGCTGACTTACCAATAGAACAACAGCAAGAAAAACTTGACAATACTTTTGAGGAGTGGAAAAAAGGTTACGAACAACTTGATGATATTATCGTAGTTGGAATAATACTTTAATACTTTTATTATTAATTATTTTGTAGCAACAACCTTTTATTGCATTTTTAAGTCTGTAAAAAAAATCTTATGCGAATAATATATATATCAATAATGTTTTTTGCACTAATAGTTAGTGCTTCATCTCAACAGCTAAATAAACATCATAATTTTAATCAAGAACATGAAAGTAAATATCAAAAATACGTAAATCAGTATTTTAGTGTACTTGATAAGTATAGAAATGTAGATTTAAAAAAAATACCAAAATACGACAGACCTGATTTAGCTGCTGAACATGATTTTATTATGACAGTTGACCCTGCATTGGGTTATGTTCCTTATAAAAGGAAAGTAACTGCATATAATTATGCAAAACTATTATTATCTCAAAAATCGGCAATACCAAATGTTGAATGGACTGAGCGAGGACCAAATAACATTGGCGGACGTACCAGAGCATTAATGTTTGACCCAAACGATTCTCAAAATAAGAAAGTATGGGCAGGAAGTGTTTCCGGAGGGCTTTGGTATAATACTAATATAACATCAGCAGCAAGCCAGTGGCAAAACATAAACGATTTTTGGGCAAATATTGCCGTTACAACTATTGCCTATGACCCTTCTAACACAAGTGTTTTTTATGTAGGAACAGGCGAAGGCTGGAGTTCTAAAATGGCAAGAGGAAATGGAATTTGGAAAACTATTGATGGAGGAAATTCGTGGAATCAATTAGTAAGTACAACTAATGGTAATTTCGATTATAATCAGAAAATTGTTGTTACTTCAACAGGTCGAGTAATTGCCGCTACAGAAGAAGGCATTTTTACTTCCGATGATGGAGGTGCAAATTGGAACGAAGCTCTTAGTGGTTGGTTTTCCGATTTAGAAATTGCTACAAATGGCGATATTTATGCCGGTCATGGAAAATCAGGATTTTCAGGTGACTTATTCAAATCTACCGATAACGGAACAAACTGGACAAGTATATTACCATCTGGTGGAAACCCTGAACGAATTGAAATAGCTTGTGCTCCGTCAAACTCACAAGTAGTATATGTTGTTGCCTCAAATGGTACGCAAATTGAATGGATGAAAAAATCTACCGATGCCGGTTCAACATGGAACGATTTAACTATTCCTATGTATATAGACCAAAGCTGTTCTGAATCAACAAACGATTATACACGTGGGCAAGCTTGGTACGATTTAATTTTAACTGTAAACCCAACTGATGAGGATATTATTTATGCCGGAGGTATTGATATTCATCGTTCAATAAATGGAGGTAATTCGTGGGAATCAATAACATATTGGACAGGAGGGTGTGCAACTTATGTTCATGCCGACCAACATGCAATGAAGTTTAGGCCGGGTTCGTCAAACCAAGCAATAGTTGGTTGCGATGGCGGTGTTTATTATTCTGATGATATTGCAAATAACAGTTTTAGTGCTAGAAATAAAGGATATAATGTAACACAGTATTATGCATGTGCTCAAAAAAATGAAGCTGCTTCAAATTATTATTTAGCAGGAGCTCAAGATAATGGGAGTCATAAATTTACTCAACCCGGAATAAATTCAGTATCAACAGTTACTGGTGGTGATGGTGCTTTTTGTTTCATCGACCAAACAAATCCTGATATTCAAATTACATCTTATGTTTATTCAAATTATTATATATCAACAAATGGAGGTAACAGCTTTGGAAACTTAACAAGCGATAATACAGGAGGATTTATAAATCCATGTGATTATGATAGTGATAGCCAAACATTATTCGCAAACTATGGAGTTGATAAATTATTTGTAATTCCCATTGCCGGAGGAAGTACCGATTATGATATAACAAATGGATTGCAAGGAAATTCAGCAAGTACAATAAAAGTATCGCCATATAGTAGCAATGTACTTTATATTGGCACTTATGGAGGTAATGTTTTTAGAATTACTAATGCAAATTCAAATCCCATATCACAAGATATTGACCCTAATAACACTTTGCCTGATGGCTATATCTCAAGTATCGATTTTGCAGGCGATGAAAATCATATATTATTAACATTTTCAAATTATGGACTAACATCAGTTTGGCAAACGCAAAATGGAGGAAATACTTGGGTAAGTAAAGAAGGTAATTTACCTGATATTCCTGTTCGTTGGTGTTTGGTTAACCCAAATAATACAAATCAAGTTTTATTAGCAACTGAAGTAGGAGTGTGGTCAGTAAACGATATTTCTGTTGCAAACCCAGTGTGGGAGCCAAGTGTTGCCGGCTTGGCAAATGTACGATGCGATATGTTAAAATACCGTACTGCCGATAAAATGGTTGCTGTTGCTACTTACGGAAGAGGTTTATTTACTTCAGATGTTTTTACAAGCGAAAACCCAATTGCCGCTTTTGAAGCAAACTCAACTATTGCTTGTATTCAAGATACCATTGTTTTTACCGATTATACTACACGGAATCCTGATACATGGGTTTGGAATTTTTCGCCATCAACTGTAAGTTTTGTAAACGGAACAAATGCAAATTCGCAAAATCCTAATGTTGTGTTTAATAATGAAGATACATATTCGGTTACGCTTTATGCCTATAATGCTATTAGTGGAGATACATTGTTAAAAGCAAACTATATAAACATCGAAAATACTTGTAATTATATTATGGGTAATGAAACAACATATACTTGTAACGCAATGTTTTATGACCCGGGGTACACATCTGATTATGCTAATAATCAGGATTTTGTACATACATTTTATCCAAGTTCGTCTAATGCAACTATTAAAGTTGATTTTAATTCATTTAATATTGAATCAGCTAATAATTGTATTTACGATTATCTCGAGATTTATGATTCGGAAGATGCTAATTCAAATTTAATTGGTCAATACTGCGGAACAACAAACCCCGGTACAATTACAGCTACAAATTCGGCAGGAGCATTAACTTTTGTATTTCATTCTGATGGTGGAGTTGTTAAATCAGGTTGGGAAGCTGTTATTTCTTGCGAATCTACAAGTACATCTCCGCTTGCTGATTTTACATCAAATAATACAGAAATATGTGATGGCAGTAATATTAATTTCACCGATAATTCATCAGGTTTACCAAATACATGGACGTGGACTTTTACACCATCAACAATAACATATATAAATGGTACTAATGCAAATTCACAAAATCCGCAAGTTCGGTTTAATCAGCCTGGTAATTACACTGTAAGCCTTTATGTATCAAATTCTAATGGCAACTATACAAAAACGATAAATAATTATATTACAGTTAATATTTTGTCGCAAACGCCTACAGCTACAGGAGCTGAAGTTTGTTATGGTACATCGGAAATAATGTCGGCAACAGGAACTAATATAAAATGGTATAATGCAACACAATCAACAGTTTTAGGTAATGGAAACACTTATACACCATCAACATTACCTGCCAATACTTACACGTACTACGTTACGCAAAACACAAATGGGTGTGAGAGTAATTTTGTACCGGTAACGACTCGTATATACGATGTTTTGGATATGTTTAGCACAAAATTTCATACGTGTAAAAGTAGCAAAATCATTTTGGTTTTACAATTTTTTTTCGTCAATAT